>NZ_JBPBWC010000024.1:0-75146 GCF_050954125.1 Halomicrococcus pelagicus
GGCTGCCTTCGGGGACGCACGAACGGCGTGCTCTCCCACGAAGGAATCCTCGCGCTTCAGTGCGGGGAGGATGTCAATATGACCTGCTGCCTTCCGCAGCCCGATGATTTAATGGTGTGCATCGATAACTATTCTCATAGATGACGGACCAAGAGAACGAGCCTCGGTTGTCCGATGATAGCTCCCCAAACACGGCCCTTTGCCAGAACTGCGATGAAGAGTTCGACTGGCAGCGAGACAGCTGTCCACACTGTGGATGGGACAAAAGCGAATGGGTCGCAGCCGGACGATATGGCTTAGCGAAATAACGTGCTCCCACGGCTAAAGCCGTGGACTGCCCACTTGATGTTGGCTAAGCCGGTTAATCCAGACAAGCGAGAATCGAAGCTTTGCGACCGACGGCACTAACTCCGCCACGACGCCGTTACTCCTCCCGTGATGACGGTTGAGAGTCATCTTCTTTTGTGTCGGTCGGCGCGGCCGGCTCGCTGTTCAATCCTAACTCTTGCCGCGGCAGACACCAAGTCAACTACCAGTTTCCCACACACACGCTCTCTCCGCCTGGTTAATCAGACACGCTCACGGCGCACTGTATCTGCTATCACCCATCTATAATCAGCGAGGGAATCCCGGCTTTCTGGAGAAAAAACCCGGACGGGGAGACTGGGCGACTCACACCGCCTACGACACCCTGTCGGCAGAAGGGGAGTCCCACGCTCAAGCCCATGGCTAAAGCCGTGGGTAGATGACATCCTCATATCGGGATTCATTGAGATTAGCGCAGATTCCGCCTTGTCCGTCCATGTTTGTGTGCGCCAATCGAGAGCGGGCGTGAACCTGATCGAAATTTTCGACGTCGATCGGGTCGTTTTCCGGAGTTGCGAACAGTACATCCTCGGCGGACGCAACAACTCCTGTACTTGCGGCCTTCTCGAGATACTCGCGAAGTGGTGCTGCCGGCACAGATAGGTGGAGTCCTCCATCCTGAACAGTGACTACGGCGTGCTCTCGGTCATCACTCGTAGCGGGTGGTCCGTCGGCTTGGAACGTTACGTCATTCCGTTGTAACCGAACAATCTGGTCCGGTTGAAGACCGGCGTCACGGAGTGCATTGACTGCTCGATACTGGCGCGCCAATCGGGCCTTCTGGTCGAGCTCCTCTCGAACCTGAGTGATGTCGTCCTCAGCGTCCTCGAACACGTCTTCAAATGCAAGGCACTCGTTTACGCCGCGATTGATCTCCGCCTCATGCATATGGTCGATGAGGCGGATCTGAATTGTCTCCACAGCCGGAAGGGACCCTACTTCGTCGCGGATTCCAGTGGCCATCATCCATGCAAATGCTGGCGAACACCATGCGGTCGGAAGGCGGAACTGCACCGTCACGGCGTGGTCGTCGATGTGGATCTGATCGATGTACTGGAGTTCGACAATCGACTCGTCGAGTTCTGGGTCAGTGACCCTGTCTAAGCGTTCCTGGACGGCTGACTCGCTCACTGAGTCGGTGGATCGAGTCATTACTTAGTCTGCGGCAGTCTCCCCCTCGTCGTACTGGTCGGAGAGGTCGAACTGAGTGCTGATATCATCGTTGCGGAGCTGTTTCTTCTGCTCCTCGATGTCGATATCGTACAGTTCGGCTGCGTTCTCTCCCATCACTTTTCGCTTGACATCGATAGAGAACTCGACGCCGTACTCGTCGCGCTGCTCTTGTGTGAGTTCGGCGTTCATCACCGCGTCAATGAGCCACTCTGGTTCCCAGATCGCGTAATCACTGCCGAAGAGGATGCGGTCTTCGCCGAGCCAGAACAGGAGCTCGCCCATTATTTCGCCGAACTTCTGTGGGCGGGACTCAGCAAAGGGCGCCGCCACTGCAAGCCCACCGTACACGTTCGGCTCTTGAGCGGCGATCCAGGCGAAGTCGTCAAGCCGTGGGAGGCCAACGTGCTCAACGATGAAGTTTAGTTCTGGGAACGATGTTGCGGCGTCGTCCACGTCGGAGACGTCAAACGCGTCTCGGTTCAGTGGTCGAATCGTCGGTCCCTTGTGTGGGTGGATGTTTTTAATTCCGAGGTCGACGCATTTCTGGAGGTAGTCGAACGCTGCTTCTGAGTCGAGACGCCATCCCTTTGAATCACCCTTCCACTCTGCTGTGTAGAGTTTCACGCCGTCGATATCGTATTCTCGTTTTTGCCGTTCGAGTTCGGTGAGTCCGGCGTCACCGTCCCGGGGATCAAATCGTCCGTTTGTAATAAACCGTTCTGGATACTGCTCGGCGACTGCAGCGTTGTCGTCGACTGTGTTGAATCCCTCTTTATAGAATTCGTTAAGATGGGTTGGCTGGAAGATTCCCATATCGACGCTGCCATCTCGAAAGAGGTCCTGCACTAGTTTCTCGGAACTATACTTCCGGTACTGGTCTATGTCCCACTCGCGGTCGTCGGGGGTGAAGGCTGTGTGATAGTCGTAGAAGCACTGAATAAACTGCTCACCGCCTTCGTGCTTGATGTTTTCTTTGCTCGCATCCCAGTGGTGGAGGTGACTGTCGATGACGAACACCTCTTCCCCGTTATATTCGTACATGCGCTATGCTAGATGGTAACGCAGCACCATGTATATTTGGATTGTTCATGAACGTATGGTTATTGACCTCCTCCGACGGCTGAATCCGTGGGCTTTCGCCACGCCCCGCTGTAACGTATCTGGCACCAGTAGCTATTTTACGCTCTCAGTGCTAACTGTTATCTACTACCATGCAAGCAGCACGCCTTCACGAATACACCGAACAGATGGACGATGCGCTCTCAATCGACGAGATTGATCGGCCGGAGATCACGCATCCGAACGACGTGATCGTTGAAATTGAAGGAGCTGGATGGTGCCAGACCGACAATCACGTAATCGAGGGGATGTGGACCGACTACGTCGAGCAAGACCTCCCAATGACGCTCGGTCATGAGAATGCAGGGACAGTCACGGAGGTCGGCGACCAGGTAACAACTGTCGACGTTGGCGATCCAGTAATCTGCCATCCCGTAATGACATGCGGCAAGTGCCGTCCCTGCCGCGTCGGCGAGGACATGTACTGTAAAAATCTCCGATTCCCCGGTTTGACAACCAACGGTGGGTTCGCAGAGTACCTCCAAACATCCGAACGGTCAGTTATCCAGCTACCCGACGGAGTAGATCCAGCAGAAATCGCCCCACATGCAGACGCCGGTATCACAGCCTACCATGCCGTCAAGAAAGCAGTCGACGAATTAAACCCCATCAACGACGCAGTAGTCGTCGGCGTCGGCGGACTCGGTCACATTGGACTGCAAGCGCTTGATGCGATGAGCGCAGCCTCGATAACTGCAATCGACATCAAAGACGAAGCACTTGATCTCGCAAGGGATCTCGGCGCCGACCACGTAATTAACTCGTCTGAGAACAACGTCGAAAGCGAAGTTATGGCGCTCACAGATGACGAGGGCGCCCACCAGATTCTTGACTTCGTCGGAAGCGACGACACAACTGACTATGCCTCGAAGATTCTCGCACCAGGCGGTGATCACCACGTCGTCGGGTATGGCGGACACATCCACCAACCGTCACAGACACTCGTCAATGGAGAATTTTCCTACCGGGGAACCCTCGTCGGTACGTACCCCGAACTCCAGGAGCTAATGGCGCTCGTCGCCAATGATGAAATTGACCTTCGAACCAGTCGATACTCACTTGAAGAAATCAACGAAGTCGCTGAGCAATTAGAACACGGAGAGATAGAGGGACGAGCAGTAATCGTCCCGCCGTAGGGAAATCAGACACCACGATGGCACGATAGTCCAAAGATCGATCAAGGTCTGTAATAGCTTGGCGACGGTACCTCCTCGCTGCAATCGAGGAATTGACCTCCTCCACGCCCTGACGGACGTGGAATCCGACCATCGGATTTCCGCCGAGTGTGGCGTTCGAGGTTCCAACCCGTACTCAGAGGGAACCGGCGACACACCGGGGGAACTCTCGTTTGTCTCCCTCATAGGGCTGTGGCCCGGCCAATGAGACCCCATCGGAATCCGTGTCATCGCCGTGCGACCCACCGCTGGTTCGCCACCCCTTGTGATTCGGGGACGGCATCTCACCGATTCCGTTCCGTCTGCGCTAACAGGGGCCACAGAGAAAACAGGTGCGGTCGAAATCCGGCCCGGCCACCGAGACCGGGTGTCGCAGCGGGCCTCCCGCTTGACCCGCGCCTGAAGACGCGGGTATGCGCTCGTAATTATATCATCTTTTGTGATACCGTCTGCGTCTCGCTCTGCTGCGTCGATCGCGACATCGTCGATGCTTCTGTTCTACCTGTCTGAACTGTCTGTAACAGACGCCTCATACAGAGGTTCGAGGAGAACGTCCACGGCTAACGCCGTGGGCTGAATCCGGTAGCACACTAAACAGTCAATCATCAGCGTTGTCAATGGAATATGAGCATACAGCGCCTGTTGTCGGTTTGCGTAGCGGTCAGTCGTCACTGCGTATGCAGCAACGACTGCGATCATGTGGACATCCACAATAGAACAACTTGGGAGACCCGAGGAGTTGAACGGAGAGCCATTCAGTAAGCGAAATCGATTCAGACTCGGCAAGAAATGAGTCTGCGAGGACTGTCAGAAGTCGTCTAGTCCACGTCCAGTTGCAATGTAGGCGTGTCTATTGCACCACTATGCCAGCCGAAATACTGGTCGAGGGGTACGTACTGTTCAGGGAGACACGGAGTCACGATTCCAGCCGGGGTCGTGACCTGTGTGGTCAATGAGATCCGATCGACACGCTGGACAATAGTCAGGGGTGACTGATTTACCTCGGGGGACGTACACCGCGCCGCCGCACTTCACGCACGCATCCGGAACGATGGTCGCGCAGTCCGCGCAGACGTTAAAATCGTCAACTGTGAGGTCGCGCAGAGGTTCGAGTTGGTTATCCAGAATATACTCGTCGATGACTGCCTGACAGTTGGAGCACGGTTTCATGACGATGCCTATAGCCCCATGTGACCACCACGTAAATACCTGCCTCCGAGAATCATCCGAGTCGCTATGGTCTGAGTGTTTCCTGTAGATAGTACCTGCTCCTGACCGGCGGTTCCGATTCCTCTCGACGAGGCCGGACTCTCGGACGACACCCCTCCTGTGAATCGGCCGACCCTCCATCTGCATCTCGATCACGAGGAGGGGACGTGGTACCGTGACTTCGGAAGTGTTATCGCCAACGCGGGACTATGGGTATTTGTAATGGCAAACGGTAAGGTTGACTTCTTCAACGACACAGGCGGTTACGGTTTCATTTCGACTGACAGCGACGACGTAGACGACGACGAGGACGTGTTCTTCCACATGGAGGACGTCGGCGGCCCCGACCTCGAAGAAGGGCAGGAAGTCGAGTTCGACATCGAATCATCCCCGAAGGGACCCCGCGCGACGAACCTCGTCCGTCAGTAATAGCGACGTTCACCCGTCGCTCACAGCGCCGAATTACAACTCTATTCTTACACACTATCACGTGCCGGAGCTGGTGCTATCTGTTTGCGAGGAGAGAATCCCGCCGTTTACAGTGGGAGTGAATCCGACATCTCCCGGAGTAACGGCTGTGTGGCACAGCCATCGACGTACCTGTTCGACCGCGAGAGCGGATGCTTCGCACCGCGAGAACAGGTCGTATCGTAGACCGGCAAATATCCCACCCTGCGGTACGGGAAGCCCCGTCGTGAACGACGGGGAGGATGTCACCCAGCGCGAACCCCGTGACTACCCCTACTGACAGTCCGCCTGCAGACTCATCTTCTGACCCCAAACACGGTCTTCCCCCTTTTTGATTTTCAGAACGAAAGCAAAGTGACTGAGTAGTCCTGTATCCACAACCGCAACTCGTCACGCATCGAGACTCCGGTTGCTATCCCGTTCTATGGTACTGCCTCAGCACACTCCAAAAGGTCGTCCTCAGACTGCCACACATACAGTCGGTCTGCGTCGGCGAGCATGTCGAAGATTGCAGTCTGCATCCCGCTATACGGATTCTCGATATCGACATTCGTATCAACGTCCTCAGCACCCACATCCGTGTACTCGCGCTTGAGAACGTACGTTTTTGCGAAGTACTTCTCCAGTGCGGTGAAGTATCCTTGCTCGACCAAGAAGCCACCCTGATCGTGTTCGCTTACGCCAACGATGTAGTCGGTATAGTCGGCGAGCAGCCGGAACTTGAGATAGGTGTTCACCCACTCGCTGCGAATATCGACCATCAGGAAGGCATAGGCGTCTGCACGCCGGTTGAGACGGTCTTTGACAAGCTGAAGGCGATAGATTTCGGGTTGTCCGTAGCTCCCGAGGACGAAGTAAGCGCTCTCAGTCGTGAATATTGGCGATAGTTCTGCAATGCTTTGCTTGAGCGCTTCATATTCCTCCGGCGTGAGTGATGTTTCGTGGAGATACTCCTCAGCTCTCTCTATGATTTCCTCCCTCGTGGGTCCCGTTTCCTTCATTGTCTTCACGCTCACAACCGCACAATTTTAAGGTAGTGGCTGCTTCGGTTACCACATCGTATTTGACCGATTCGCATTTTGGCGAAACGTTTTTGGACGTACTCCACGAATACTCCTGTATGAGCAAGCCTGATAACGCGTCAACCGATCTCGACCGTGTTCGCAAACGCCTGAACACCGTCACCCAAGAGACACGGTTTGCACTCATTCAGGACATCCTCGGACATCCGGCCCAACTCCCGACGCTCAAAGAGCTCGACTACGTCAACCCCAGCAAGAGCCAGACGACGATTCGCCAGCATCTCCAGCAACTCATCGACGTCGGTATCGTCGAAGAGGTCGTACTTCCGAAAGACCGACGGCAAAACGACCTCCCATACAAGTTCTACGGACTCAGTGAGGACGGACACGCATTCCTCGACGACCACGGCCTACTGCGCGCCGAAGAAACGCTGCAAGACATCTATGCCCGAGTGGAGAAGACCGACACTATAGAGCGCTATCAAGCCGCGCCACGCCCCCAGTAATGAGCGACCGCTGTAATTGACGAGTCATGTCTTTAGGTGGGGTGCGGTCTGGTCATCATTGAGCAGGGATATCGATCACGGAGTTAGGTATTGCCGATAGACTGTGGCTCCGCTCAATGAAATTAGGCGAGGCGAACAGCCGCCTGTTCGAGCGGGACGGCGACTGGTATCTCCACATCACTGCCCATAGAGAGATCGAACAGGAGACCTGCCCGGAGTCAGACGATGTTACTCCGGTCGGGGTAGACATCGGGAAAGCCGCCTTGACCACGGTGTGTCACCGTGACGAGCGCGACTCCCCGGCTCCACCCGAACTCTGGACCGACGAAGCAACGACTGTCCGCCAGCTTCGCGAACGGTACTTCTCCGCCAAGCGCCGGCTTCAGCGGCGCGAAGCCGAGAAACTTGATGAAACGTACGGCGAGACACTCTGGCGACGTTCGGAACGGATGCGTCTTGAAACCTGAAACGGCCAGCAGGGCCGGGAATCCCCTGCCAGGATTCCACGGGCTTTAGCCCGTGGAGGAGGTCAATGAAGGCCCTAATAGCGCCCATTTGACTGACGGAAGGAGGCGAGAGATATCAGCTACTCTTCAATCGTGAAGCTGTCCGTCTCCCGTTCGGGGAGTTTCGAGACGCTCCCTGGATCAACGTCATAGAGGGACCCGGTTGCTGTTGCCTTGACTGCACCAAGTAACGAGGTAAACACCTGTTGCACACGGAACTCACGATCTCCGAGCGTCCCTGTACTCAGTTCGTAGAGGACGCTTCCATACCCGGCGAGTCCATACCCGTTGCGTGCAATGCCGGCATATGTTCCACCGGGATAGCGGGAGACCGTCGACTGGTCGAACTCCGTGAGCTCGTCATACATGACCGATATGATCTGTTTTGAGAGATTCTGGGTCTCCTCAGTGACGCCGTCGTTGATCGGCCAGAAAAGCGAGCTCGTGACGACATCGCCACCACCGGAAGCGTCCGGATCCGGTGGATACGTGTCACGTTCGTACGCTTCACCGGGATTCTCCGGGTCGAACGTCGCATCCGGATCCGTCGTGTATGCCCCCTGCCGGTGGTAGTCAACGATCCATTCTGGATCGATTTCCTCAGTGGCGTTGAGCACAGCACGCGCCTCTGGTACCGGATTCTCCGGGTACTCATCCGGTAGGTTATTGTAGAGATTGCTCTCCGTCCAGTCAGGCCAGTGATAGCGATTAATGTCCCAGCCAATTCCTTCTTCGCCGGCAGTGTAAAAGCCGGCATCCCCGCCAAAGATATCATCACCTTCCCCACGCGCCGGTGCGTCTGTGTCGACGTTGTACCGCTGGCGTGCAACAAATCCATCCGGGTTCACACGGGGGACGATGTGAACCGTCACTTCCGATAAGAGCTTTTTCGCCTGTCCCTTCTTGCTCGCGAGGTGCTGAGCCACCGAAAGAAGCCCCTCGGCGGACGAAATCATTTCGTCACCGTGCTGTTGGCCGATTGCCATGACATCTGTCGTCTCGGGACACTGCTTCTCGTTTTTCGCACCGATAGACACGGCGTAGATCGGCCGATCTTGGTTCGAACGGCCGATCTCCGTTACCGAGACTCGATCCGGATACCGCTCCTCCAACTGCTGTAGAATGCGTTCGAGCTCGTCGTTGTCCAGCAGGTCGTCGTTCGCAAGATAATCTAAAGCAACTTTGCGTTTGCTCTGTTTTGCGAGCGTTTGTGTGCTAGCAGCTGTTCCCGCGGCGAGCAGACCGCCTAATGCCTTGAGCATCGATCGTCTATTTACTTGCATACATTCCAACCATGCATCATAGAATAATAAATCTAATCAAATACCAAAATTAATATAATCTACCCTTGTTAAAAGATGGAAAACAAATTACAACCTATGCTTCAGCAAACAAAGTTGCTCAACTACATTCGCTGAACACCCGTTCGAACGCGCAGGCGAAACTCCTCAGGAAGCAATCCATTTCACGCTCTAAAAGCGTTCAAAATCGCTGACGGTTCTCGATTGCAGATGCATCTGTTTGATGAACGCGTTTACAGTAGGGTCTGTTTCAATGGATAGTATATGGTGGCTGCCGACGTTGATCGTGATGCTCGGTCCGATGCTGTGACTGAGTCGTTGTTTACACAGTCAGAGTTCCGGTCGCGATTGGATGATCTTCCGCCGAGTGCCAAACTCGTTGCTAAGGTACTCGATGTCGATGCTCCGCTTGATCAAGCACAACTGGCTGAGGAAACACTATTGCCTGACCGAACGGTCCGATATGCATTGAATCAGCTACAAGAGGTTAACCTCGTCTCAGCGCGTGTGAACCTGAAGGATGCTCGCAAGCATGTTTACGAACTGCAGACTCCCCACTGAAACAAGTACGCGAACGTACCACGTACCGTTGCTATACAGTGGCTAGTGCGTACATGATTGAACAGGCCGGTGGACGAGTAACCGACGTCTTCGGCGAGCCGTGGACACCATCGATCTAGGGCATTATCGCGACAAGTGGCGTTCTTCCCACAGGCATCGTCGCAGCCGTTCAGCGATCGCTGAACGGAGACCCGTAACACCCAGTGGGTGATATCACGCCCATCGATCTCTCGCCTGACCACTATTCTCTGACTACGAGCATGCTGTCGTTAGTGGTGATGTCGGTCGCTTCAGTTGGTCGCTCGAACTCGAACTGGCGGTCTTCCGCGACGACGATAGCTGGCTCGCCGACGATGTCGAGAGATGCCTCAACGTCGGGCCCGAAATCATTGCCGCCCCATACCCGCTCTAAGTCCTGCCGGCTTACCGCCATACGTTCATACCTATAATAATCAATACCATTTCTCTCGACCTCCTATCTTAAAATCATCTTCACTGAACCAGGTTGCTCAACGATGCTGTCACCGTTCCGGCATACCATCTGAGAGATCGCGCACTATCTAGGAAAGATAGAATCCCCTTCATGGGATGTCGACCGGTCACGGGCTATCAGAGCCAGTCCGGTGTAGGACGGTGGTCATAGTTCTTGATCTCGTCAAGGGTGACTGTCCGGTTGTCCGATATTAACACCAACCGCAATCGTGTCCTCCCGTTCGAAGGACGCAGCGGGAATACGTTTCGACCGATCATTCCCGTCACCCGGCGACTCTGTGTATACATTCACCCGTAGATATGGACGGAGCCAGTCTGGTTGTTGTGGATGTACTCCCAGTCGTACTCGACGCCCAATCCTGGCCCATCGGGTACTGAAACAGAACCGTTCGAGGCGATGGTATCCATCATGTCTGAATATCCATTCTGGTACACCGGCGGTTGTGTATTTTGGCACTTAGGGTGCACTAACGCGAGTTCGTAGTAGTTGGCGTTCCGCGTCGCCGCAATACAATGACGTTGTGCCGGTCCTGGCGCGTGGAATTCGACGTCCAGCCCGAATCCCTCGGCGACATGGACAATCTTCATCGCGCCGGTGATGCCAGCGTCGTACTCGGGGTCTGCTCGCACGAAATCCGTTGCGTCGTTTACGATGAAATCGGTGTGCGGTTCTAACCCGCGGACGTGTTCGGTCTGGAGAATTGGTGTGTCGAGTTTTTCGGCGAGTTTTCGGTGGCTGTGCTGGGAGATGCCGCCGTCACGATAGGGGTCCTCATACCAGTAGAACTCTTGGGCGTCACAGGCGCGCCCAACTGCTAACGCGTCGGCAAATGTCTCATATTCGCAGGCCGGGTCCATCATCAGGTCCATCCGGTTGCCGACCCGTTCGCCGACCGCATGCACTGTCTCGATTTCCCGGTCGATATCTCGGGCAGCGTCACTACCGCTCCAGGGATGAATTTTGAAGCCTCTATACCCCATGCTAGCGCATTCTTCGGCGAAGTCGGCATACGCTTCAGGTGAGTCAAGCCCGCCGCTCGGGTCTGCACTGTATGTCGATGCATATGCAGGGATACGTTTGCGGTAGGTGCCGAGCAGTTCGTGAATTGGGGCGTCGTAGTAGGTGCCGGCGAGGTCCCAGAGTGCAATATCGATCGGGCCGATCCCCATGCGGTCATATTTGCGGAGTGCGCGCTTGATTTCGCTCCAGTGGCGCTCGCGCTGCAGCGGATTCTTCCCGACGAGGTAGTCGGCGAACAAGTTGAGCTGGGCCGCCCCCGGCGAATTCCCCCCCACGTACTCTCCCGTTATGCCGACGTCCGTTTCAATTCGGACTCCGTATGCAGTCCGATCGAGGGTGTTACCTGGGTCGTAGCGGAGATTGAATCCATTTTCGTCGGTGCCGACGTTCTCGACTGGGTAGCTGAACTCGATACTTTCGATGCGGGTAATGGTCGGTGGCATGCGGGGGGATACCATTACAGACAGGATAAACATTGACAAATGATAACAATCCTAGGCGTACTTGCGGTAGCGTGACGAACGAGACGGCATGGGGGATCTCACCTTCGAATGGATGGTTCCGACATTTCCAGGCAAAGGCGTCCACAGGGACGCTCCACTGTATGAGCAGCTCGACTGGCATCGTACGAAAGGGGGAATAGTACTCGCCGAGCAACTCGGCTATGACGGATTCTGGGCACCGGACCACTTCACACTCGGTGTCGACGAGGCAGAGCTCGAGGTATGGACGGTATTGAGCACGATTGCAGGCATGACCGAAACCGGAGCTCTCGGCCCGCTCGTCAGTGCTGTCCTTTACCGCAACCCGGCGCTGCTCGGGAAGATGGCGACGACGCTCGACGTCACGAGCAATGGACGAGCGGTCCTCGGCATTGGAGCGGGGTGGCACGAAGAGGAACATCGGGCGTACGGCTACGAGTTCCCACCCATCGACGAACGTATCGAACGTCTCGACGAGGCGATTCGGCTTATAAAGGCGATGTGGAACGATAACCCAGCCTCCTTCGAGGGCGACTACTACCAAATCAATGCGGTAACAAACAATCCACCGCCTGTTCAGGACCCACATCCGCCAATTCTCATCGGTGGCGGCGGCCCGGAGATGCTCCGACTCGTCGCCCGACACGCCGACGTTTGGAACGTCGAAATCACGGCGCGGAACCGTGGCCCGCCGACCGAGGAGAAAATCGAACATCTCGAGCGGTATCTCGAAGCAGAGAATCGGTCACCGGACGACGTCGAGTACTCGTGGCTCGGGCACTGTCTCATCGCCGACTCCGAACGGCGCGTGGAGGAACTGCTCGACCGTATCCTCCCCATACCGAGCGCGTCACCCGACCAGGAGTTCGAATTGACGACCGCGGACGAAGCCCGCGAACGCGGTGACTACTTCATCGGAACGCCTACGGAGGTCGCCGAACAGATCGAAGCTGTTGCGGATATGGGTTTCGAGCGGTTCCAGCTTATGTTCGTGGATTATCCCTCACTCGACGGTCTGGGACTGTTCGCTGACGAAGTGATGACGGAGATGTAACTCTCGTCACAAGGTGGCGCTCTCACCGGCGCCCTAAAAAAGATCCTGACGAGCCGTCAGGATGGAGTAGTCGTTGTTTGTTCGGTCGTCGTAGTCATCCCATCGCCGAAGAACTCTTGTAGATACTGCTCTGCGTTCTCCTGCGTAACCTGACGCCCCTCGATCGGGATGAAATCCGGCAGGTCTCCACCTTGAACTGCCGTTCGTCCGGCTTCGATGGATCGGAACACCATCTCTTCCGGAAGTTGTGCGATGGTTCCGTGGTACTGGTTGTCCGGGAATGTCTCGACCCACGCTTCGGAGCCGTCGATGCCGGTGACGGGCACGTCGCCCCTGCCGGCGTTACCGAGCGCACGGAATGCGCCGAGGGCCATCAAATCGTTCTGCGCGTAGACACCGTCGATATCGTCGCCGAAGCGGGTGATGAAGTCTTCCATGGTCGAGAGTGCTGCAGACGTCTGGAACTCGCCGGTCTGGCTTCCGAGCAGTTCCATGTTGTCGTTTTCGTTGAGCGTCTGCTGGAGTCCCTCCGCTCGGTCGTTGGTCACGCTTGCACCCTGTGTCCCCTGCAGTTCGACGATGCTGTACGTGTCTTGGTCGGCCCGCTGTTGCATGAATTCCAATAGGAGCGAACTAGAGCGTTGGCCGAGTTGGACGTTCTGGGAGGCGACGTAGGTCGCTACTTCCCCTTGCGCGACGTTCCGGTCGATGGTTACGACCGGGATATCTGCGTCGTTGGCCTGCTCGATCGCTGGCACGATTCCTTCTGCCGTGATCGGCGAGACCATGATGAAGTCGACGTCGTTTGTGACGGCCGTTTCCAGGTCGGAAATCTGCTTGGACTGGGAGTTCTGGCCATCGAGGAACGACCCGTTGAGATTCTGATTCTGTGTCGCTTCTTCGAACGCGTTCTGCATTCGCACGAAGAACGTGAACTCGAGCGACGGCACGGAGAGCACGGTCTGGAGCGTTTGCTGGTCCCCCGGTGTCGTAGTTGTTTCCTGCGCCTGCACACCGGTAGTTCCGATGGCTAGGGTGCCTCCGAGCAGTGCGCTGCGTTTCAAGAACGTGCGTCGACGTGTTTTCCCCCTCATACCCATTCACAGTACATCATCGGCCATTATATCGTTTAGTGGAAAATACGCCACGTGCAACTAATAGAGACAGAGTTCTTCGACGGTAATTTCAGCCCGCGATAGTGTGTGGGAGTGTGGGTACACTGTGGGACTGCGTTCGGGCCTGGAACTCTATCACTTGCGGCCAATCACGTTCGCGAGTACTGCAATCATCAAGACAATACCTTGCGCGACGAGTTGGCCCGCCGGGTCGACGCCGAGAAGATTGAGCCCGTTCGAGAGGACGCCCAGAATGAGCACGCCGACGAGCGTTCCGATCATGTTACCACTGCCACCGAACAGGTTCGCTCCGCCGAGGATGACAGCCGCAATCGGTGGGAGGAGCAAGTTGTTCCCCATCGTCGGGATGGCACTCCCGATACGGCCGAGCATGACGATTCCGGCGATAACGGTGAGACCGGCCGAAATCACGAGCACACCCATACGGATTAGTCGTACGTTGACACCCATCCGCTCGGCTGCCTCCCGATCACCACCGACCGCGTAAATATACAGTCCCAGTCGAGTCCTCGAAAGTATCAGCTGTGAAACTACGAGCAGGACGAGGAACGTCAGCGCGATGTTCGGGAATCCGAAGGTCGAGCCACTACCGAGCCACATCAGGGATTCCGGCAACCCGATGATAGGGCGGTTTTCCGAAACGATCAGTCCGAGACCGTCTGCGAGAAACAGCATCGCTAATGTGGTCATGAACGAAGGAGCCTCGAATCGGCTCGTAATGTACCCGGAGACGCCACCGAGTGTCAACGCAGCCCCGAAGCCAGCGATGACGGCGACGACGACCGGCATCTCGCCGCCGACGAGAGACCCGGTAGCGAGCGCAGCGATGAGCAATCCCGTAAACTCCATCATCTGTGCAATACTCAGGTCGATCTCGGCACAGAGGATGGGAAACGTACTGGCGATAGCGAGAATGCCGATAATCGATACCTGTCGCAGTATGTTCAACTGATTGCGATACGAGAGGAACCGGTCAGTCATCGATGCGAACAGGACGTAGAGCCCGACGAGCCCGAGGATCGGTCCATACCGACCGAGGGCTCGTAGCGTCGTGCCGTCGAGATCGAATTGGAGACCAGTCCGCGTTCGGGACCCCATATACCAAACTTTGGCACGCTCCGAGTGGTGTTATAGATTGGCCGTTTTGCCCACGCCTGCCACATCGGATTTTTCCAGTTCACTCACGCTTCGGAACCGGAACGAAGAGCTAAGCGACCGGCACGACTATCGTTAGCACATGGCTGACAGCGCGGTGGTCGAGATGGAAGGAATCACGAAGTCGTTCGGAAGCGTCGTCGCTCTCGAGTCCGTGGACTTCACGCTTCGCGACGGCGAAATACACGGGCTCGTAGGGGACAACGGTGCCGGTAAATCGACGCTCATCAAATGTCTTGCGGGTGTTCTCACTCCGGACGAGGGCACGATTCGCGTCAGAGGCCGGACTGTCTCTATCGACAATCCCCGGGTCGCAAAGAGCCTCGGAATCGAAACGGCGTTTCAGGATCTCGCGCTCGCGGGCAACCTCACTGTTACGCAGAACATTTTCCTCGGGCGTGAACGAGTCCACGGTTTCCGCGGTCTCTTCGGCGTCCTGGACAAGCGACAAATGCGCGCCCGCGCCGAGGAACTGCTCGCCGATCTCGAAATCGGCGTCGATCCGGACGCTCTGGTCAGGGATCTCTCCGGCGGTGAACGACAACTCGTCTCCATTTCCCGGACGCTCCTCTCCGACCCCGACGTTATCATCATGGACGAACCAACCAGTGCGCTATCTGTCGAAGGTGCCAAACGGGTTCTCGACCTGATAGAACAGCTCCGACAGCAAGGTATCTCAATCATCGTCATCTCTCACAACATCGAGTACACGCAACGCATCGCCGACCGTATCAAGGTGCTCTACAACGGGATGGACGCTGGCGACATATCTGCTGACGGTGTCACTCGCGACGACATCGTCGCCCGGATGGTCAGTGGTCGACCGGAGTCGGAATCTGCGTCCAGCCAGTCGACGGCGTGACAGCCCCCATCACGACTCGAACGAATCCACCAGCGTTTCGACGGCCCGGCTAAAGATCGGCGCGTCTACACCGATCGCGACGTACTGCGCGCCGGCTTCCCTCCACCGCTCGGCCATCGCCACGTCGTCGGCGTACGTCCCGACGACCATATCGGTATCGTCTGCCCGCTCGCATACCTCGGCCATCAGTTCTTCGACGCGGTCGTCGTCGACTTCTCCGGGGATACCGAGGGATTGCGAGAGATCGTAGGGGCCGAGAAAGAGAACGTCGATGCCATCGGTGACCATGATATCGTCGAGGTTCTCGATACCGCGTTCACCTTCGATGTGAACGATGACGGCCGTCTCCTCGTTCTGTATCTCCGCATACTGTGGACCGCCGTCGTAGGCTCCCGCGCGGACATAGGGAGATAGCCCTCGCTCGCCCGTCGGTGCGAACCTGGCGGCGTTCACCGCTTGCTCGGCGTCCGTCTTCGTTTCGACCTGCGGAACTTCGACGCCGGCGGCCCCGATGTCGAGTGCACGTTGGATTTCCGCCTCGGTGTTTGAGCGGACGCGGACGACCGGACTCGCCCCGCCGCGTTCGACCGCCGTACAAAGGCCGAGACACGTCTCGGCCGTCAGCGGCCCGTGCTCCTGGTCCAGAATGACGAAATCCATACCCGCGTTTCCGATGATCTCTGCGACGATCGGGGAGTCGATCGTCTGGAACGTCCCCACCGTCTCCTCGCCGTTCAGCAGCCGGTGTCGAAGCGTTTTCGACTCCATATCTGCTAATCGTCTTGGTACATAATGAACGATTATGCTACTCCCCCGGTCGTGCTGCCGTCGTTTCTCTCGCCGCTTGGACAGCACCCTCCACCCGTGTGAACGACATCTATTTATCGAAAAATAGTGTGTGTTCTCACAGCAATGGGGAAGCCAGAATTTCACTTCGAAGATGACACCGTCGTCGTGACGGGCGCGACGTCCGGCATTGGCCGCGAAACGGCGCTCCAGTTCGCTGATGCCGGCGCGACGGTCATCAACGCCGACGTCGAACAGGAGCCGAAAGACGCGGACGTCCCCACACACGAAGCCATCGAGAACGCTGGCGGTACCGCCGAGTATCTCGAGGTGGACGTGACCGACCCGGCGCAGATAGAGGCAGCCGTCGACCATGCCAGAAACTACGGTGGCGTCGACGTCATGGTGAACAACGCCGGCCTCTACATCGAGGGACCGATGCGTGAGATCACGCCGGAGCAGTTCGACCGCATCCACGCCGTCAACGCCAAGGGCGTCTTCTTCGGCTGTCAGGCCGCCGCGAACGACATGATCGAACGCGACGACCCAGGAGTCATCGTCAACACAGCGTCGATTAGCTCGAACCTCGCACAGTTCGACCAAGTCCAGTACGACTCCACGAAGGGTGCTGTTCGAATGATAACCCGTGGAACGGCACTCGAGTTCGCCGTACACGGCATACGGGTCAACGCCGTCGCGCCCGGACAAATCGCGACCGAATTCGCTGAGGGGTGGAGCGACGAAGCAGTCGACGCGGCCGAAAACGACGAACTCGTCAAGCCGGTCCCGCTCGGCCGAGCGGGCTTCCCGGAGGACGTGGCCGGCGCGATGCTGTTTCTCGCCAGCGACGATGCCGCGTACATCACCGGCGAACTGCTCCACGTCGACGGTGGGTGGCAGATTTTCTAGCCTAGCCGTCAGTAGTTCATGTACACCGTCTTGCTGATCGTGTAGAAGTCCAACCCCGCTTCTCCCTGCTCGCGGTAGGTCTCGCTCGACGAGGCTTTCATCCCGCCGAACGGCACGTGTAACTCCAGCCCCGTCGTCTTCTCGTTGACTTTTGCCACGCCGGCCTCGATCTCGTCGACGAACCGATTCGCTTCGGTGAGATCGTCGGTGACGATGCTCGCCGAGAGGCCGTACTCAACGCCGTTAGCGATATCCAGCGCCGTGTCGTAGTCAGGGGCTGAAATAACCGCGAGAACCGGTCCGAAAATCTCCTCCTGGGCGATTCGCATTTCCGGATCCACGTCGGAGAACACGGTTGGCTCAACGAAGTAGCCGTCTGCGTGGTCGTCATCGTCGAGTCGCGTCCCGCCTGTTTCGAGAGTAGCGCCCTCCGACTCGCCGAGGTCGATGTACTGTAAGGTTCCGTCGAGTTCGCTCTGGTTCACTTGCGGCCCCATCTCTCCGCCTTCGAGGCCGGGACCGATGTCGATATCCTCGGCGTACGCCACGATCCGGTCGAGAAACTCGTCGTGGACGTCCTCGTGGACGATTGCACGGGAGGTCGCCGTACAGGCCTGTCCGGTCACGCCGAATGCACCACTGGCGACGATGTCCACCGCTTCCTCCAGATCGGCGCTCGGCATGACGACTGTCGGGTTCTTCCCGCCCATTTCGAGTTGGATGCGCTTCTGGTCGCTGGCCGCTTGCTCGTACACCGTGTTGCCGACTTTTTGACTCCCGGTGAACGAGACAGCGTCGACAGCCTCGTGAGTGGTGAAGGTCGCTCCGACTTCGCTTCCTGGCCCAGTCACGTAGTTGATGACGCCGTCGGGTAGTCCCGCGTCGTCGAGAGATTCGATCAGTTTTCGCGAGACGTTCGGGGCAAGCGACGCTGGCTTGTACATGACCGCGTTTCCGGCTGCCAGTGCGGGCGCGATCTTCCATGCAGGAATTGCGATCGGATAGTTCCACGGCGTGATGAGTGCAGCCACTCCGAGCGGTTCGTTCACCGTGTACAGGGTTTTCTCCGGACTGCTCGCCGGTTTGACGGTCCCACCAACGTCGCGGGCCTTCGAGGCGTAGTAGTCGAAGATGTCGACGGCTCGTTGCACTTCGCCCGCTGCTTCGCTCCGGACTTTCCCCTCTTCGCGGACGAGGGTGTCGGTCAGTTCGTCTTTTCGTTCTGCGAGTTGCTGAGCCACCGTTGAGAGGATTCGTCCTCGTTCCGAGCTCGGCGTGTTGGCCCATTCTGTTGCTGCCTCATCCGCTGCTTCAAGGGCACGTTCGGCGTCCGCGCTATTGGACTGCTGGAAGTGTCCGATGAGGTCTGATTGGTCGGCTGGGTTCCGGTTCTCGAACGTCTCGCCCGTTTCGGAGCCCACCCATTCTCCGTCGATGTAGTTGTGGTACGTCCCCGCCATTCCACGTAGACCAACCGCGTCGAACCTATACACTTTTTCGTCAGTTGGTTATCCGACAGGTACAATCCTGAACTCTCACCGTACCTAGACTGGCGATTTTTACTGATGACGTGCTATGCTAGCGCATGAGATACTATCGTCTGCAGGACGGACCACAGACGCGACTGATCGCCCGTGATGGCGACCGGTTGGTCGACTTGACGAGCGTTCGTCCATCGCTCACCTGTTTTGCGGATCTCGCACGGAGCGCGGCCGTCAGCGGACTAGAGATTGACACCATCACGGAACGATACGTCGATGAAGCGTCCCGAGTCGATCCGTCGGTGCTGGCCGCTATGACCGTGCCCGTCGAGGCGGAGGAAGTCTGGGCGGCGGGCGTTACCTACCGAATCAGCGAGCAGGCACGTGAAGCCGAAAGCGGACTGCCGGAGATATACCTGGACGTCTACGACGCCGAGCGACCGGAACTGTTCTTCAAAGCCACGCCGAGTCGAACAGTCGGTCCCGGTGACGAAGTCGGAATCCGGGACGACTCCAACTGGAACGTCCCCGAACCGGAACTCGGTATAGTACTGTATCAGGGCGAAATCGTGGGGTACACGGTCGGCAACGATATGAGCAGCCGCGCCATCGAGGGGCAAAATCCGCTTTATCTCCCACAGGCCAAAGTGTACGACAGTTGCTGCGCGCTCGGACCCTGCATCGTCTCGCAAACGTCGCTGGACGACCCACACGACCTCGCGATGTCGATGCGAATCGTCCGCGACGACGACGTGGTGTACGAAGGCGAAACGTCGACGGCCGAGATGGTCCGGACCTGTGAGGAGCTCGTCTCCTATTTCACCCGTCACAACACCGTTCCGGAAGTGGCAGTGTTGTTGACGGGGACGTCACTCGTCCCAGACGAAGAGTTCACACTCCAAGAGGACGACGAACTCACGCTCACAGTCGAATCGATTGGAACACTCGAAAACACCGTCACCGTCGTCTGACGTCCGGCCATGGCGCTACGGTCGGACCGTCTCGACACCAGCCGTTTTCCCACCTTCCCGGTCGGGACCTGCTGCTGGCAGCTCAGAGGTGGAGCTGTTCGAAGGTACGGTGTGTGAGGTACCCACGGTCTCGGTCGGAGAGGAACGTGGCCTCGTCGAGCCAGGAGAGACACTCCTCGTAGGTGGCCCAGTCGTCCATCCACGGGTAGTCCGAGCCGACCATCAACCGTTCCGGACCGAACCACGACAACAGGTTCCTGACGTATGGGTGCATGTCCCGGTACGGCCAGTCCTCGGACGAGGAGCGCGGCAGGGAACTCACCTTCACGTAGACGTTGTTGTGGTCGGCGAGCTTTTCGAAATCGGCCCACGGCCGTTCGCCTGGATCGGTGTTCTCGTCAGGCCACGCCATGTGCTCGACGACGAGTGAAACGTCCGGATATGTCCCTGCTAGTCGCCCGATCATCGATAGCTGTGGCGCCTTCGGAAAGAGGAACACGCAGGTGTCTTGAGCGGCAGCTTCCTTCCAGACGGGAGCTAACCGGTCGTCGAGTATCCAGTCCGCGTCTGCGGTGATCTCTGACGGGGTTTCGTAGTCGAGGGCGGCATGCATTCTCACCCCTAGCATCCGGTCATGTCCGACGACGCGGCGGAACGCCGAGCGAACCGTTTCTGGGTTGGACTGAAGGAAATCCATGAGGCCAACTCCGTACAGCCGGTCCGGATATGCTTCGATGCTGCGCATCGTGTACTCGTTGGCCCGCTGCCCCCGTCCGTACAGTGGCGTCGTTACGACGACGCTCTCGTCAACGCCGACGCGGTCCATGTCCGCGACGAGGTCGGCGTGCGTGTATGCGCCGTCCCACCCCGGCGGTAGGAGGGGTCGCGTCCAGGGAAGTTCTGCGGTGTCTGGCCCCCATGCGTGCGTATGTGTGTCAATTAGTGGCATGGTCGGACAGTGTACGGCATGAATCACCTAAACAATACCGTGCGGTGCTGGTATTCTCACCACGATGTGATTTCCACGTCCCGGAGGGGGCGTTCAAGCGGAATCGATACCTGCCCGCCAACGTAATGTGACAGGTAGAACGCAACGATGATTTCGAGCGACCACGCCGCTTCCTCGCCAGTCGACCGATTCTCGGCATCCTCGTCCAGAAGCGCCTGTACGTGACGAGCGGCGTTCGGAAACGCCTCGCGGTAATCGTCGTCCCACGTCCACGCTCCGTCGATGTCCGTCAACTCCTGCTCGACGTGATTGCCGTCCTCGAGCCGCCAGTAACGCCACTCGCCATCGTCGTTGTTCAGATAGAGTTTCCCTTCAGAGCCGACGAACTGCATCGTCATCGAGGACATCGCTCGTGGTATCGTACAATCGACGGTAACGAACGTTCCATCGTCGAGGACGACGAACCCGCCGCCGCCGGCATCGTCGATCGCTCGATCGGCATCGAGCGACTCGACGGCCTCGTTCTCACCGCTGATGTATCCGGCTACCGATGCCGCACGTGCATCCAGCAGATACACGAGCGTGTCCAACAAATGCGTCGCGTTACGGAGCAGCTCCATCCGAAATTGGGTGCTCACCGCTCGAATGTCGCCGAGAATCCCCTCCGCCTGAACGAGATAGCGAAGTTGCTGAAGCTTGTCAGTGAACCTGAACGAATGGTTTACAACGAGTTCCGTATCGGTCTCGTCACAGACGGTGATCATCTCTTCGGCGTCAGTGACACACGACGCAATCGGTTTCTCGCACCAGACGACGTCGGGATCGGCGGATGACCGGACGGCGTCGACGACGTGGTCGTGGTGCAGCAGCGTCGGTGTACAGACCGACACTACGTCGAGGTCTTCGGTGGCCAGCATCGCGTCATGGCTGTCGTACCGCTGGTCCGCTGGAACCTCCCATGCGTCGCCGAACCGCGTCAGTTTCGCCTCGTCGACGTCGGCGATAGCGACGAGGTCGATATCGTCGGTCGCTTCATATCCGCCTGCGTGACTCGCCCGGACCTTCTTCTGGCCGATATCTTCCTCGGGGTGCATCCCGAGGATTCCCATTCCGGCGATACCGCCCGCGCCGATGATACCTGCTCTGTATGTCATCGTCAGTCGTAGACGTGGACGGTACCAGTCTGGTTGTCCTCGATGTACTCCCAGTCGTACTCGACCCCCAGTCCAGGCCCATCGGGGACGGGGACGGTGCCGTCTCCATCGACGGTGTCGAGCAGATCCGAGTAGTCCCCCTGATAGACCGGCGGTTGGGTGTTCTGGCAGTCGGGGTGAACTAGCGCGAGTTCGTAGTAGTTAGCGTTCCGCGTCGCCGCGATGCAGTGGCGTTGTGCTGGCCCCGGCGCGTGAAACTCGACGTCGAGTCCGAATCCCTCGGCAACATTGGCAACCTTCATCGCGCCGGTGATGCCAGCGTCGTACTCGGGGTCCGCCCGGACGAAATCCGTCGCCTCGTTCGCGACGAAGTCCGTGTGAGGTTCCAGCCCGCGGACGTGTTCCGTCTGAAGAAGCGGCGTGTCGAGTTTCTGGGCGAGTTTTCGATGGCTGTGCTGGGAGATGCCACCGTCGCGGTAGGGATCTTCGTACCAGAAGAACTCTTGGGCATCACAGGCGCGCCCGACTGTCAGGGCGTCAGCGAACGTCTCGTACTCGCAGGCCGGGTCCATCATGAGATCCATCCGGTCGCCGACGCGCTCGCCAACCGCATGCACCGTCTCGACCTCTCGGTCGATGTCTCGGGCAGCGTCGCCACCTCCCCAACCGTGAATCTTGAACCCGGGGTAGCCCATGTCGGCACACTCCTCGGCGAAGTCGGCGTACGCTTCCGGCGAGTCGAGCCCGCCGTTATCGTCGCCATGATAGGTCGATGCATAGGCGGGAATGCGGTCGCGGTAGGTGCCGAGCAGTTCGTGAATCGGGGCGTCGTAGTAGGTGCCGGCGAGGTCCCAGAGTGCAATATCGATCGGGCCGATCCCCATGCGGTCATATTTGCGGAGTGCGCGCTTGATTTCGCTCCAGTGGCGCTCGCGCTGCAGCGGATTCTTCCCGACGAGGTAGTCGGCGAACAAGTTGAGCTGGGCCGCCCCCGGCGAATTCCCCCCCACGTACTCCCCCGTTACGCCTTCGTCCGTCTCCACTCGAACCGCGTACAACCGACGCTGGGTCGTTGTGCCGGGCTCGTACACGAGGTTGAACCCGTTTTCGTCGGTTCCGACGTCCTCTAACGGATAGCCGAATTCCCGACTCTCTATCCGAGTGATAGTTAGTACCATGGCAATGAGACACTATACAGGAGCATAAAACCACCACCCAACTCTGGAGCGTGAGCCGTCGAATCACCGGCTTGAACGCGCTGAAACGGCTGTGTGACGTCGCAATCTCGAGACGCCTCTGGAGCTACTCCCGTCGCCGAAGTCGAACACGTCCTCACGTCGAGGAAACACACGACCGGTCTCATCTCTGATTTCGATTACGGGACTCGTTTCGCTGTCGAGTACGGGACGGGACGATACCGGGTTCTGAAAGCACCAGTCGGTCGCCGATGGAAGCAACGTCGATCACCCGTGGATACTGATACGATGCGGCGTGTTCGTGCAACACTTTCGGGTCAGCGGTCACACCCCGCCACATATCGTAGTGAGATGGCAACAGCCGGTCAAGTCGCAGCGCGTTTGCGGCTTCGATGACCTGGTTCTCGTCCATATACCATCGCGTCGTCCGCGTCTCGTCGTCGTCCGGATAATAGATGGCGCCCACGGTGCCGAACGCCAGCACACCGAGATCGATGTCGAACTCCGCCCCGATATCGTGGAACCTGTCTGCTGGTCTGCTATCCCCTGCGTGGAAGAACGTACCCGCGTCGTGTTCGACGACGTACGTGACGGGTTCGATGGCGTCCGGGTCGTCTGCACCGCGAACGTGAACGGTGAAATCACCGACAGTGACCGACTCACCGTCGGCGACGACTGCCCTCCGTTCGTCGGCCACTTCGAAGTCGCCGTCGTAATCCGGTCGGTCGTAGGCCGCCTGTGGCGCGTACAGCATCCCCTCGTCGGCGTTCACAAGCGGTGCATACGATGGTGGATGCATGTGGTCGATGTGCTCGTGGGTGACGAACACAGCGTCACAGAGCGTCGCATCCGCCGGATCCATCGGCACCGGTATCATGCGAACGATGTTCGGCGGGTCACCGTCGGCAAAGTATGGGTCGATGTACAGCGTCGTTTCGGCCGACCGAACGACAAATCCATTGCAGCCGAGATACCACACCGAAACTCCGTCCGGCTCTCCCCCCTCGACCTCCTCAGTCACGAACCAATCCCCCCAGGTGGCGTGAACCATGTCCCCTCCCACTACAGCCAGAATATAAACTGTTCCCCGGCTTCGGGCCACCTATTGTTCGTTCTCGTCAGATGAAGGCGAAGCGAATTCCATTACGGAAGTGCGAGGAGAAAGTCCCGATGAACTATCGCTGTGAGGCGGGAAGGATGTCAATTCCTCGTAGCCAGTACGCGCCTCCTCCCAGAACACGTAGATGAGGAAGCTCAGAAACAGAACCGGGTTGGCGCTCAACGGGTGAGAGAACGATACGAATGCCGGCCTGATCGTTGTTGATTCGTAGTTTCCAGTGCATACCAGCGTTTTTAGGCGCGGGTCGAACGAGAGGCCCGACGCGATACCCGCTGCCGATGGTCAGCCGGAATATCCTACGGCGGTAGGTTTAAGCGTCTGTACGCCCTGTTTTAACCTGCTACGCCAGCGGAGAGAGTCGTGCCAGAGAACACACGCACGCCGATGACTCGGCTGGCGACGGGGCCTATGTGACCGGGCCACAAGACACCCGCGTGAATGAGGCTTACGCCGCCGTGAGGCGGCGGAGCCGACGACAAGGCGATATCCCGTAAAGGATTTTCCCTGACGGGCCGCCACTGACCACGCGACCGAATGCGTCTTGACACCGCGAAGGCCACGACCGGCCGATATCCCATGGTTGGATGCCACGCCCTTGAGGGCGTGGAGGAGGTCACTCGTAGTACGAGCTGAAACCCGAGCGTGTGCACCTACTACGCAGTGACAAGTGCTATCAGCGTAACCGGTATTCACTTGAAGCTCCCGTAGGTAGTCACGAGGCACTCCATGAGCCGAATGACGCTACTTATCCCCGTGATTTTTCCTCAAGAGGACGCCTTGACGGACACGAACATACAGGGGCTGACCGGTTTCGATATCGTGTTGTTCGGCTACTGGAAGACCCCCGAGGGGGTGAATCCAGCAGTCGTCCGCGAGGAACACAAGGTCGAAGCTCAAGCCGAACTGTACGAGTTGGCGGCCCAGTTCAGTCATGCCGGTGCGTCGACGGAGGTCCAGTTGCACTTCGGCCCAGCGGGCGAACAGATGACCGGCCTCAAGACCCGGATTGCCGAAGAATCCAACGCCGACGCGGTCGTCATTCCGAGCCGAATCACACTGTGGAACAACATCCTCGTCCCGCTGCGTGACGATCGGAACGCTGATCGGATCGTGGAATTCCTCACTGCATTCGACCCGGAGACGATTTTCGCGCTGGAGTTGTTCCACGTCGCGGCTGACGAGAGTGACGTCGAGACCGCAAGCAAGATGCTCAGTGGTGTGGAACGAGCGCTGCTTGACCACGGGTTCACCGAGAGTGACCTTGAAGTCACCGTGGAAGTTGCGTCTGACCCAGAGGCAGCGATTATCGAGCGGGCGAGCCGCCACAACGTCATCGTGATCGGGGAGACAGAGGGACTACAGCGCGCGAATCAGTTCCTCGGACCAACCTATGAACGTATCACGGAGCGCACTGATGTCCCGGTCGTCGTCGTGCAAAATCGACGCTGACGAGGTTACAGCGCGTCTTGTTCGCCGTGGACCGGCCGATGAGTACTGGCCGTTGCGGCGCCATCGCCCCTGACTGCCACTTTGGATTGTCTTGCTCATCCTCTTCGACGAGGCCTGCCGTCCTGGCCAGCATCGTAATCTGGAGGACGAGTCCATCGCCGGACTACTTGATCCGGTTCGCCATTAGAGGTTAGTACAGTATTCCAACTTCAGAATATTCGTCTCACAACTGCTCCGGCAGTTACAAGGTGAATTCCCGTACGAGGGAGCGTCAAGGGTATATTGGATAGATAGTGAGTAGCGCCCTTCGGGATTTGGATTCACTTTCACTTTTACTCTGGATGGCTCACGCCTTTTACCAACAGATTCAAACAGTGGAATGCAGTCGCAGTGGCAAACCGGACAGTGTGGACAGTATCAGTCACCCCACCTCACCCTCAGTTTCCTACGCCGTCCGCTAACTGCAGAGATGGAGAACGATCGACGGGATGCGCAATTTCTCCTCTGCACATGATAACAACCCTCGGTTAGTATATTCTACTAACCATGATGCGTCTGAAGAGGGGTTCGTCCCGAGAGTTTATTGTTCACTAGTTGAATCGAATAAGGCTCGACGAACAAGTAACTTACAGCGGCACGACGATGACTCCCGTAGGAACCGCACGGAGAACCAGCAGGTCGGAGAAGTGTATCTCGACGTCCTTGAACACGCGAAAAACGTCGCGGAGACGAATGACGCGATGAGTGCGCGGATGGACTATCGGACGGTCGCAACCCACTATGGGTGTGCGTACACGAACGATGGCTAGCGCGTCATAGAGGAAATAGGTGAGCGTGTTTCCAGTGTGAACGACACGGAGCCGTGGGCCCGAACCCGGCGAGCATGTCCTGTATTTCGCGACGCCGTGCCACGACTGCTACCGACTTCAGTACACCTACTACGACGAGTACGAGGCCACCCAGACCCGGCTCGCCCGCTACGAGTGCCGGCCTGACGGCCAGTACGCCTGGCACCACACCCATGCCACCGTCCAAACCATCAGTAGTCCCAACGGCGGTGACACCCAATGACCGGTGGCGTCCCAACGCCGCTCGACCCACGTGACCCTAGCGGGCTCGTCCAGAAACTGACGCCCGGCGACCGCGTCCGCATCACCACCACCGAGCGACCACGGACCATCCTCACCGTCGCTGACACCACATCCACCCCCTTCGGGGGGCGCCTCGTCCTGAGTGTACCGCCGACCACCACGACCGCTCACCAGCAGGCCCAGCACGCACACTACCACTGCACGCCCGCCGATTCGGATTCGTCGACAATGACCGTCACCGAGTACCCGAGTAGCGACGCGCCCCCGACGTGTATCGGCACGCTCACAACCATCGCCCGCCTCCCCCGGCTCTCCACGCCGCCAACCGACGACGCCCCGACACCAACAGCATCGGAGGTGTCCGCCAATGAGTAACAACCCTACCGCTTCCGGAGAAGACCCCCAGCAGAGCGACCCTGACAAGCCCGAGCCCGAGACCAACGTTACAACAACCCGCGACGACCAGCCGCCGTACCGCAACCCTGACCGCCTCCGAGCAGTTTACGAGCGGGAGGAGACGATCGCCGGGACGGCCACCCATTTCGACGTCTCCTATAGGACCGCGCGGACGTGGCTGATCCGCCACGACATCTTCGACCCCGACAGCGACGGCATCCCCGCACCGTACAGACGGCTGCAAGCGCTCGAGCCCGACGATGTCGGCCTGCCACCACTGGGGGAACGATAGATGCCCGCAACCACCCAGACGACACAACAGTCCCAGACAGACCCCCGTCGGAAAGACGTCCAGAAGACGTTCTGGACCGACAACAGCGGCGACACCAAGCTCGACGCGCTCGCCGCACTCAACGACTGCTCGCAGGGCGCGCTCGTTCGCACCCTCGTCGACGAGGCGTTCACCGAAGCGTTCGACGACCTCGACCCCGCCCATATCGAGCACGGCCGTGTTTCTGTCGAGGACCTCCAGTCGCTCGCCAACAACGAAATTACCGTCGAGGAACTCGATTTGGAGTCCGACCCCGACACATCGGTAGCGGAGTTCGAGCCCGACTCGTACTATCTCACGGTCACGCCTGAGGACCTCGCCGAGCCTGGCCCAGAACTCGATTGGGAAACACTCCGGGATGCGGTCAAGAATCCCGAGGACGGCGGGTACTGGAACGACGACCTCGAAATCCACGAGAGCCGCGTCAGTGAAGACACGTTGAAGGCGAGTCATCGGCCCGCCGCTCGCATTCTCACCGGGCTAGCGCGCTCGAAAGCCTACGAGAACGGTGTCGTCCCACGGGAGACGATCGACGACCTCGTCGACACCTACTGTCTCCACCTGACCAACCGTGTCGCAGACACTGAGCAGGAACGTGGCGAGGAGCACATTCGCGAGACGTACACGAACCTCGTCACTGACCAGCTCTACGAGAACCCGTCACCGACCGCCAATTCATATTACTGCAGCAAGGAGCATCTCCAGACGCGGCTGCAGACGGAGCTAGACACCGCTCAGTCTGTCGCCGAGCGTGCCGACACCGTAACTGACTTCGACGCCTGGAAGCCGGCCAGCGCCGACACAGACGCTTCGGACGATGAACTGCGAGACGACTGGTACCATGACCTCGTCCGTTGGCTCGACGATATCGCGCGGGCAAAGCACGCCGGCCGCGCCTACGTCACGGAACTGCGTCGCGGCGACTACGAATTCGATCAGGACGACTGCGGAGAGACAACGGCGTTCGATGCCCTGCATGACTACCTCCACGATGCGCTTGCGGCAGTCGACGACCTGCCGGCGGACGTGACTGCTGACCTCATCAACCGCCTCGACGACGAATTCGTGGCCGTCATCACGAACGAGTAGTCGCCGAC
Organism: Halomicrococcus pelagicus; assembly: GCF_050954125.1. Taxonomy (NCBI): domain Archaea; kingdom Methanobacteriati; phylum Methanobacteriota; class Halobacteria; order Halobacteriales; family Haladaptataceae; genus Halomicrococcus; species Halomicrococcus pelagicus. Next base: position 28,539 of record NZ_JBPBWC010000024.1, read on the forward strand.
CACCGCCAGCGATGGTCGCCCCAGAGCCAGTAGCGACAGCGCCCGCCAGAGCACTGCAGTCTCACGACCAGTAGCCGAGACGGACGATGTGTCACTCGGTCAAACGACTGTTTGTTCCTTCCGAAGACATTTACTGACTCACAGTGACCGAGACAGTATGGAGTGGCACCGTCTGGGCCAGGGATTCGGCGTTCTCGGTATCGTTGGCGGTAGTATCGGAGTCTGGTATGCATTCCAGCGACAGATGTGCACGATGGTTGCCGGCGGTCCGGATCACTGCGCGCCGAACATCGTCTATCTTGTTCCAGGAGTACTTGCCGTACTCATCGGATTCGGTCTGCTCGTGTTTCTGTATCGGCGACAGCGATCCAAAGAGCAACAGACGACAGGAGCAAAGTAGCGAAACGCCTGCTACGACGCACGACAACCGAGAAGCACGGTACTGCGCTTCGATACGGAGAGTACTGGCCCGTTGCGATACTCCTGGCTCGGACTGATAGCAGCCCATCTTCTCCCCCGCAAGATAGCGCACAGTTACCACGTCACGATCGAGATCGTCGACGTCACCCACACCGTTGCGTCCAGTAACAGTGGCAAACGAAACGTCGAGGCAGAGCCGTCGACCGACTCAATGGCGTGAGCAGTAGTCTCACCGCGGAGACGGAGTCTTGATTCGGCGGTGTCGGTCGCTGTCCGTCAGTGACGCACTTCGTAATGGAACGCTCAGTACTGGCTCGGACGTGACGGCAGGCCGACGTGAGTGATATCACTCGCCGGGTGTCGACAGCTGCCGGGACACCAGCTGTCCAGTGAAATCCACGCTCACCACCTGAGACACCCCCCGAATCGAGTGATATCACAATCGGCGCTATTGTTCTCGTCCACGCTCCGCCACTGACCCATAGGACCGATAGAAGCAATAGGAGACGCTCACCCCAACAAATCGTCGATTGCACGCAGAACGAGAAACCGCACGCAGAGCGGCAATGTCGTGCCGTTCCGGACTCCCAGTGGTCGTCCGTCACTCCAACGGCTGTCGTACGGACGCCTAGAGTCACAAGCCGTATAAAGATTGCTCGTATAGGCAGTTAGATTAAATTTCTCTACAGGGTAATCGGCACGGGATTTCAGCCGGAGTTACCGCAGATGACCATGGTCAGCGCTACGTTACACCCCCCGGGGCGGGGGTGGTGTCGGCATCTCCGGGACGACGAGAACACCCGGGGTTGTGATATCACTGGCATCGAAGGGACTGTCGCCGAGTAATGAGACGGCCAGAGCGTGGTCCAGGTTGGTCGAGATTAGTAGCTGGTACTAACGAGTGGGCGTGCGATACTGGATTGAGAGTACGACGCTCCGATAGTAGAGAGGGAAAAAGTCGGATAAATAGGCTTAGCCGCGCCTGTTGAAGCGTCCCTGGCTGACACAAATCGGGTACTGAATATAGAGGATAAGTTCAGCATATGACCGTCGGTAGAAGAGAGCAGACGAGCCGATATTCGATTTCGCGGCGATTCAGTCGCCTGAAGCGTCAAGACCGATATCCGCGCGTTTGCCTCACTCCACCGACTGGGCTTCGGGGAACTGATAGCTTCCGACGAGAATCTCCTCGCGCGGACCGTAGAGCCGGATCACGTAGAACCACTCCTCTGGCGTGTAGAGGAAGTTCGGTTGATCGGGGTCACCGCCGAAATGGATCGTGACACTACCGTCATCGTTCGGCTCTGCAGTCACGTTGTTGAACGAGTACGCGTCGTACTCGTTCTCCTCGAGAAACCCGTCGTTGTTGTAGACGGTGACCGACCAGAACCCGTCGACGGGGACGTCCTGGACGGTGAACGTGTGTGGCGTGTCACCGTCGTTCTGGTCGGGGACCCTTTGCAGATAGATCGTTTCTGGCTCCGGAACGCCGCCCGGTGTCACAGTGGCGAGATAGTACTTCACAGGGTTGACCTCGTCGACGTCGCCATAAGCACCGCTGTAGTCGTCAATCGTTTTCATGACTGTGACGAGCGCGTCGAAGAGTTGTTGGTGTGCCTGGCGGTCCCAATTGGGAATCTCGAACGCGCCGGCTGAGTCCTGGCTCACTGCGAGTTCGTCCTGTAATTCATGGACAGTTGCTACGTCATCCGGATCGTTCGGGTCGACGAACGTGCGGACGATGACCCACACGTACCGCGTCCCGACCCCGTCCTGGGTCAACGTGTACTCGCCGGAATCCTGGTACGCCTCTTTCACATACGCGTCCTCATCCATGACGACCATCGACTGGTGACGATCACCGGTGTCCGGCTTGGTAATGGTGACCGGCTCGGTCAGGTCGAAGACACCGATCGAATATATCGTGTCGCGATTGGGCAAGGCCGCGATCCGCACCTCAGGGCCGACTATCGTCGGGAAATGATAAAATTCGCCGAACCCGCCCTGTTCGACGATGTTCTCCATCATTAGATGTATCTGTGACCGTGGGAAGTTCTCCCAGGACACTGGGACTGACTCGTCATCTGCTGACGTCTCGCTTTCAGCCTCGTGGGTGTTCGCCTCCGAGGAATGGTGGCTGGCACTGGCGCCGCCAACGCCCATCGCGAGTAAACCTGCGAGTCCCGCACCGCGAAGCGCAGTACGGCGGGTCGTTCGCAGCAGTTCGGCGTTCAATTCAGCGGTCGTATCGTGTGTCTCGTTGCTCATGACTATTGGTTCTCTTTTCACTTGGAATCTGTCAGTACGAACCTGCTGAGAACTGAGGGTGCGTGCAGCAGGCCATCCGTCTGGTTGAAGACGACGTTTGCATTCGTCACCCCTCCACGGGGACGACCCCGGGCATGTCGTAGGATCCGTCGACCAGTGACCAGCGTGGCCCATAGAACCGCGCAGCGAAGCGCATGCCTCCTTCGGGGGCCGGCAGCCAGTTCATCACCGTCTCCGGATCGTCCGGTTTCTCGTTCTGGACGTAGATGACGAGTTCGTTGGCGTCGGTGTGTAATTGACCCGCTTCGAGCATGAAGCTGTTAATGCTGTAGCGGTCAAGTTCGTTCTCGACGAAGTAGCCCTGCGCGTCGTAGATCGGGATCGACCAGAACTCGGTGACTGGTGGGAGGTCGTCGAGGTCGAATGTGATGGTGTAGCGCGTCGACCCGTCGAGTTGCTCGCCGGCCGCGTCGGTGAATCGGAACGCAGCGGCGTGGGATTTGGGTGAGTCGGGGCCTGCCCAGCCGAAGTCAGCCATGACGGCCCGGGTCAGCCAGTCGATCCTGAAGTCCCCCGTCGGCGCGATGAGGTTCCAGCCGTTCATGTCGATCAGCTCCTCACTGATGGCGGTCCTGACGCGATTGAATCCGTTCTGGAATCCCCTGGTCAGCGCTTCCTGTACATCGGTATCGAGGGCGGACCAGTCGAACTCCAGTCCCGGGGCGATGCCGACCCGTTCCAGCCGGTCGAGCATCGCGGCCTCCTTGCGGGAGTCGTCGATGAGCGGCATGCTCGGGTCGTTCAGGACGAGGTCGAGGAAGGTGAAGAAGTCCGCCGCAGTCTGGTTTTCGACCTGCCTGGTCGTGAGTTCCTCCATTCGCAGGAACGTCTCGTAGTCGCCGGCGACGACCGGCTGTGCCGCCCGCGGCACGCCCGAGTGACCGTTTTCGAGCCACTTGCCGAGCGGAGTGATCGTCGTCTGGTCCTGGAGAGCGTTGACGCGAGCGATTTCGGAGTCGTCCGTGGGGTCTTTCAGCGCGTACCGGACGAGGGTGAGCAGGGTCTTCGTCCCTGTCTGGACGACGTCGGTCGCGGCGAAGTCGCCCGGAATCTCGCCATCATAGCCATCCGGCAGTATCAGGTACGACCGCGCGTCGGTGCCGTTGAACTGATTGCCGGCGTAGAGGGGGAAGATTCCGTACTGGTTCATCAACTGTAGCGAGAAGTACCGATCGGTGACTTCGGGCATCTCGACGACGACGGGTTCGTCCTGCAGATCGAGAAAGCCCATCGCGTACAGGGTGGTGGCGTTTGGGCTGACGATAGCCGTGAAGTCGGCCGTTATCGGTCGCCCCTCGTTGGGAAAGTACAACCGATTGACGCCCACAAAGACGTCGCTGTTTTTCTTCTGTGTGTAGTTGAAGCGAGTTTCGTAGAAGACGGCCTGCTGGAGTCCGTAGAGGTACGCGTCTTCCGCGATCGATGCTATCCGGATATCCGTTCCGTTACCATGACTCCCACTGGAGTCTGGATTGGCGGCGACTGTCCGCGTCACCGGCAGTCCACCAAGTGTGAGTGCTGTGGTTCCGCCTCGCTGGAGCGCCTGTCGGCGTGTCAGTTGATCCATGTTGTCGATCCTCGATAGTGACCCCGTCCCAATGCTGCGACCTGAATTAGGCTACTCGGAGATACTTTGTTATGAACTGTGCCCAGAGCCGTAATCTGGTCTTTCGATGAGAGGATAGACACTGACTGGCCTTCGCTGGGCGGTAATCGATATTTCGACACACCTCACCACGGCAATCCGCTCTCCGAATACTAGTAGCGTGTTCCTTGTGAGAACAATGGTGAGAGGCGCGAGTGCCAGTGTCGGGCCCCTCGGCAAACCATCCAGTTAAGTTGCTCGCTTGGAAGATGTAAGTCCACTTAATCTACCGCAACGGGTCGTGCGAGACTAGCGCTCTGTATTCAGCACGCGGCCTGAAACCTATCACCGATTGAGGGTTTCAACAAGGCCAACCCTTCAGAAGAGAAGGGAAGGGGTTGATCATTCGCTGTCCCGCTTCTATGAAGGCCGAATTCTCAAATCGAAAAAATATGAAGACTATTACTATATGTGCAATGAGAAAACGCCTGCTCCACTCAACAATCGTCTTACCACCGCTATACAGTCAAATTTCCAGGGACTAGGAAAGAGGTGAAGGTTTTTAAAAAGGAGGGTTGAACAGCTTCTTGGGGTGAGGTTAGAGATATAGCATATTTTATGTTAAGTCTCCTATTGGAGGTCCAACGGCAGCAGGCTACCGGCGGGGGCAAAACGAGTGGCCTCATGGGATGTGCCGATGAGAATCCAACAAAATGGAACTCATTGTCAGCAGTATTCACGGATGATCCGAAGGGTCATCAGGGGGATCTGGGGCGAAAAATCAGGGTGCTAAAATTCACCGCCACTCAGACAAGCTTCCAGCTACGCTCGGATGGGACTGGAGAAGAATACAAAGAATACGAAAAATAATCAAAAAATTATATATATGGCCAGTCAATTTGAATTACGAATACAGGCAAGTGAAGAACACGAAGACGAAATTCAAGAATACCTCTTAGATGCTCTGGAAGCAGAACAAGAGTCAATCGAGATCTCAAAATCTGGTGTCATTATCGTCGGGGATCTCACGCAACATCGGGTACGGGAACTTCAGGAACGTATCGAGGAATTCGGTGACACCGTTGAATTGGAATTAATTGATTCCTCAAAAGAGGAATCTGAAGTCTTCAGTATTCACGGGGAGGTTCAATTTGAAGGGGGCGAACCACTCAGTGACATCACTGTCCGATTGTTCGAACGGGAACTTCGTAGCGAGCACGTAGTGGGCGAAACAACGACAAACGAAGAAGGCCAGTACGAGATTTTGTATCCATGGGCCCAGACGGAGGATGGTCAAGAGGGGCCCAACATTCTGCTCCGCATTTTCAACGATGTCGGAACAGAACTCGAGGCTGAAACCGACCGAGACCACATCATCTACAACGCTGAACCCGATGAGACGGTTAATTTCACGATTGTACACGAGATCTCCGTGGCCCCGACCGAATACGAACGTCTCTTAGCCAATATCTCGAACCACTTGGATGACGCCGAATTGGCTGAATTAACTCCCGAGGAAATCCGATTCATAGCAGGGGCAGCAGATATCGACCCGACTCGGATTCAGACCCTTGTCGAGTGCGCCAGGCATGCGGGTGAAACGGATCTCCCACCTGCCGTCTTGTACGCCTTCGCCTCTCAGGACCAATCGCTCGACGACCTGCTGTCGGAGGACATCGAGGACCTCCAACGTGCACTCGAGAATGCCATCGAGGAACGCATTGTCCCCCTCGACCTCCGCGAATCGTTCGAATCGATCTTCCAGCGACTACGAATCCTCCGTGACGAGATGGCGACATGGGATACGAGAGAACTCCGCGTTAACCTCCAAGATGAAGAGACCGGGGAACCGGTAGCCGAGTACCGTCTGCGCGTGGTGGAATTACGCGAAACGGGTGAGGAATCCATCGGCCGGTACATGACCGACGAAGAAGGGAATACTATCGCGACGTATCGCGTAAATGTAAACGACCCGTCGAGCCGCGAGTTCAGATTCGAGATAGTTGATCCAGACGGTGTGTCGATGCACGAGGTCGTCGTCGAAATTGAACCCGAGCAAGAAGAGCTCACTCTTACGATTCCGATAGTAGAGCCGCCTGAACCGAAAGCGATCAGCCTAGATGCAATAGTTGAGGTGGAAGAAGAGGAAGCGTTCAGACATCTCGCGGAGGCTCTCAAGACAAAAGACTTCAAGAGTTCGCGGGATATCCTGAAGGCTGGCGGAGTCCACAATATTGAGGGAGTCGAGAATCTCGCAGCCGAACCGACCATCCGAAAGCTCGACGCTCACGTGAATCTTAGCATTCTCCCCACGACAGTCGAGGAGAATGCAACCTTGATCGACCACGAGTTCTACGGTGTCCAGGATATCGCGGACACCCCCCGGGAGAAGCTAGAGGCGATATGCCCTCCTGAACTTGAGCCACGCGTCCTCCATACCACGGCCGTCGTCCAGCAGGACTACCTCAAGAACGCTGGCGTGATTCAACTCACAGAACAGGCGAACGGCCTTCCATCGAGTTTCGATGGCCTTGATGGAGAATCACGTGCCGAGAATCCCGAGCAGGAGGCAGGTTTGCGATGTACCGACTGCGAGGATTGTGAGTCGGCTGTCAGTCCGATTGCGTATCTTGCAGACCTCATTCATTACGTCAACAAACACGTCCGGAAGGCCCCAACCACGCAGGGCGTCTCGCTTGACGACCTCGGATCGATGCTCCTCCAGCCATTCGGGAGTCTATCCGCGTCCTGTCGGGCTGTCGAAGAGACGGTTCGACAGGTCAGACTCTGCGTCGAGGTGTTACGGCGATACGAGGACAGTCAGCAATTATCACCGGAGGAACTCGACCGACTCGACACATTCGAGCAGACGTACCTTCGTGACGCATACGAGACGCTGCTGACCGAAATCGGGACCTCCCGTGATGAACTACAGAACGCAATCGATGGAGACGAAGAGTCACGTGAGCGGTTAGCGAACAGACTCGGCATCGGGGTCGAGCATCTCATCGAGTTACTCCTCACACCGAGCGATATCACCGAGACCAGGCTGGAAGCGCTCGTCGGCTTACGGGAGACCAATGGGACGGATATCAATCGTGAAGTCAAAACGTCCCAGCTAGAGCAGTGGCGACACGAATACCTTGAGGGAGTGTGGTACGGTCTGGATCACCCCGTCGACGTATACGCGACGGAGTCCGAGGAACAACGCCCAGTGATTGACCCCGACGTCATCGGACCGGACGACTTCCGGAATCCCGTCGCAAATAACCCAGCGTTTTCTCTCTGGAAGAAACGTCGTACGTGGGTCGACAACCGGGTGAGAGAAGTCCGAGAGACGACCATCGAGGGTGATGGGAAACCCATTCTCGACGTCAAGAAACTACTCCGTAAGATGGATAATAAGACGCGGCTCTACTACATGGGGAAGCCACGCCCTGGCCCCTGGAGTGGTTGGAAGCAGTTCGGGGAGGCAGGCACCCTCATCAGGACGCTCGAGTCTCTGTTCGAGAAGCTTGAGAGTGGAGACGAAGTCGAGTCGACCGAGGAGAAGATCAAGCAACTCTCGCTCACGGTGGATAGCTTCACCCGCCTCATGGAGATCTATCGGAAGTATAGTAAATCTCAGCGAGACAGCCGATTCGAGACGGTGACAGACGAAGAATGGGATGAATTCATCTCGATTCTCGTCCAGTCGATGAAGGGTAGCCTCTACGGACTGTGGATCGAAGAAGAATCCAACGAGGCAATCGTCTTCGGGGGGAAGACCTTCTGGGAGTCCCTCCGTGAACCCGAACAGGGCGAGTGGTCCAAACGACTTGAATCCCAACTTCACCCGCTGCTCGGGGTCGTTCCAATTCCGGAGCCCGAGCGCTCGACTCCATTAACGTTCGAGCGACCCTTGATCGACCCGGAACTCGTAACGCAGAAGCAGCTTGCGGAGACCGAGTTCCGGTTTAAGGTCTCCGGAATCAAGCAAAAGACGACCGCGGTGGCGGTCTGGAAAGACCGACAGGCACAACTCGATGCCGCGACCGCATCACTGGAGCAAACGTACAAATCAACCCCCGAAACGAAAAACGGCGTGGAGAAACTCCTAAATTCGGTCTACGGAGCACCACCGTCCGAAGCTGGTGAGAAAGTTCCCACCTGGGAGAAGTACTTCAGTTCGGTCACGACCGCGATCGACCTCGATGAAGCCAGCGGCCACCAGCGAGTCGCCAACGAACTCTATCTCAAGCCAGCACAGTTCAGCCACGTCGCCACTATGTGGCAGCTCGCGAGACCCAAATCCACGGGTAAACCACCGTCCGAGAAGGATCTCGACGAGCTCTACGCGATACTCACCACCGTCAAGAAATACAAAGACGATGATAAGTACCAGCACTGGAAGACCCAGGAATCGGACCTCAAGTACTGGCAAGTCCTGAAAGCAAGACTGCCGACGTGGAGAGCAAGTCCAACGACCCGGCAATTGTGGCAACGGGCCCTCCGGAGTCGAAACCAACCAGCAATCGTCGACCCCGATCTCGTCCGTGACACCGAGTTCACCGACCCAATTGATACGAATCCTGCACTCCCGCTCTACCAGCAGCGAACCACGGAACTCCAGAAAAAGCACGATGAGCTCGAACCCCAGAATATCCCTGATACCACCGCGAAGGCCAGAAATCACTTCACAAAGCTACTGAGGAACGAGGTTGGCGTTGCTCCCCAACGGCTAGTGGCCATCAATGCGGACTTCGAGAACGGCGTTGACATCTCGGGGCGACTCGACCAGCTCACCCTCTCGAAACGCGCCTTCGACTATCTGCACCGAATCTGGAGAAAAATCGAGAAAGACCGACCCGTCTCAAACGAGGAGTGGGACCACGTCCACCACATCCTACTTCGGGTCTGGAAGTGCCGGCAGTATACAGACTGGCGTCTCGAAGAACGGCGCCTCGACATCGGTGAAGGCGAAAGGGGGCTCGTCCTCGGCCCCGCGTTTTTCACGCTGGAAACCGAGCTTACGCCAGGCCCGGTGTGGCCGAGCGAGGAGTCACCATCGTACTGGTTGTACGACCGCGAGGCACGGGACGACTGGGAGGATACGCTTGAGGCTCGCATCGACCAATACGAAAACACGACCGAGACCATCGAGGAACTCGTCAGTACCATCGAGGAGGAGACACTCCCCGCCCTTCGAGACGGGCTTGTCGAGGTACCTGCAGACGGAGACCCGACAGGTGCCGGCGCCGAGTGGGTAACCGAGAGCTTCTTGATCGACGCGGAGGCGAACGGCTGTCAGGAAACTACTCGGATGTCCCAGGCCATCGAAACGGTTCAGGCGCTCATCGAGACGCTCCGTTCAGAGGACGAGTTCACAGCCGTGGAGGGGACCACCGTGGAACTCGTCGACGACCAGTACGACAAGCGGTGGAAGTGGCTCGGATCGTACGCGACCTGGAAATCGGCGATGTCGGTGTTCCTCTACCCAGACAACGTCCTCGATCCCACCCTTCGACGGGAGACGACACCGGCTTTCGAAACGGCCGTGGATTCACTGACGTCGGGTCGCAGACTCACGCCAGATCGCGCGTGTCGGATCGCACAGGAGTATTCAGACTACTATCGAGACATTGCTTCGCTGACGTTCGATGCGACCTGCTGGGGCAATACCCGTATCACCAGCGGTGGATCCTGCGAGGAGACGGAAGAGGGGCGACGTGACCTTTTCTATATGTTCGCTCGCGGCGGCGACCTGAATATTCCGAAAACTGGCGGTACGACACCCGACACGGACGGATCAACAGTTTACTGGTCCGCGTACGATCCAGCGAAGTCTGGTGGGGAGCAGACGTATTGGGAGGCAATCGACGGCCTGAGCGACGTCGCCGAACTGTTCGGAGCAGTACCCTACAGGGGGAAAATCTACCTGTTCGCTAAACAGGTCGAAGATGGCATAGAAAAGCTCGTATTCACTCACTACGATCTCGATACTCACAATTGGCTTGAGAAACCCGAATCGCTCAACCTACCTTCCGATGCCGATTCGTTCCACGCACTCGTCATTCAGCAACCAAATACCGACTATCGTCCAGAGTTGATAATTCAGGTCATAGACGATCACGAGCCCATCGATAAAACGGCATACGCGTACAAATCGTATTATTTCGTCTTCAACCCTTCAGAAAACGGCTGGGCCGAGGAGGAAGAAGAAAAACAAGAAGCACCGATTACCTCGACTCCGCGACCGTCATCAATTGCGATCGCCCCAAAAATACCGGCTGTCTGGGCTCAGAATGTCGGTCGTTTCTTCTGGTTGTTTACGGACTCCGGAAACGAGCCCCAACCAGAGGGGCTATCGTTTACAATCACTGGGGAGAAACGAGGGGGGAACTTAAAAATCCAGCCTTCAGTTGTGTGGTGGCCCAGCAAACAGGGACTGTTAGTCGACAATATCGGTGCCGTCCACGATGACGACGGGAATATCCACCTGTACTACGGGGAAGAAACAATCGGTCGAAGCGCAGTATTTGGACCGATTTACAAGGGAAGCAAGCCCGTTTCTGATACACGAGTTGGCAAGACAAAATCGGAGATCCTCACTGATATCATCCCATATGAATATTCGAGGAACGACATGCAGATTCCGTCATCAGTAGTTGGCATTGCGCGACACTGCGGGGGGTATCCAAAACCGGATGCCGATTGGATGCTCGTTGGCCTTCAGACGAAGGATTCAAAAACATATGAGCACGTTCCGGGATCGGCAGATTCGGCGGAATTCCGATCGCTCTACATCTCAGAAGTCGACCCAACCGTGGATGAGAGTAATCCCTCGATTACCAAACTCGGTCTCGAGCTTCAGCTCGAGGCTTCACCGCAGGTGCCACACACCCCAGAAAGTTTCAAAATTCCACAACGGCTTTCCGGTCGACAGGACCTGCGGAGGAGACACATCGACTTCGTCTTTAGCCACGTAGAGTGGTCGACTTCGTGGACTCCGCTCATTTCCCTAGTGAACGAGAACAATTCGAATTACGCGCGCGAGGCATATTATTTCATCCCAATGCTGATCGCGAGCCACTTGCAAGAAACCGGAGAGTATGACGCCTCTCTCGACTGGTATCGGACCATCTACGATTACACCATCTCGGACGATGGTACCGGTTCGTCGCAGAACTCGCGAAGAATATTCCCCTTATCTAAGCTGAATAAAGGAGTTTTCTCCCTGTATCCCGGAGTCACCCCCTCGTACCAGCGCGAAGAAGACTGGTTAGTCGATCCGTTGGACCCGCACCAAGTCGCAGCGAATAAACGACCGAAGGCGTACACTCGATTCACTCTCGTCTCGATCATCCGGAGTCTCCTAGACTATGCGGATGCAGAGTTTACCTACGATACGTCGGAATCCGTCCCTCGGGCGCGGCGACTATACGAGCGGGCCCAGGAACTGCTCGAATCGGACGAGCTAGAGCGGGAAGACGACCCGTGCGCCGAAGTCGAATGGACGTTTCGCAAGCATGAAACGATCCAGAACCTCAAAAACGATCCAGTGACGTCGCCGAATTTCTGGATGATAGCGAATGAGATATCAAGTATCAAAAACTATGCTGACAAGCAGGACGCAGTCCAGACGGTTCTGCAGATACTATCCGACGGAGAAGACATCAGTGCGAGCATCTCCGCGGCCATGGAGCACCTGAACGAGGTTTCCAAGGCGGAGGAGCCACCGACCTATGAGACTTTCTTCGAAATTGAAACGGAGCGACGGGAGGCGCTGCAATCGACCATCGTAGCGAACGATTATCTCCACACGCAGTTAGTTACTCTTGGGAAATCAGTTAGTCAGCAAGTAAAGCAGAACCCCAGCAAAGACGAAGAGACCTCGAACGAGGAGCCCTTCGATCCGAACGTTTACCTCGGGCTCTGCATCCCGGAGAACCCGATTCTGAAATCGCTGGCCCTTCGCGCGACGTACAGCCTGTTCAAACTGCGTAACTGCATGAACATCGCCGGGATGCGACGCCAGCTCGAACCGTACGCTGCACCCACCGACGTGGAGAGCGGCCTCCCGACGCTGACCGGTGGGAAACTCTCACTTCCAGGGACGGCGATATTCCAGCCGACGCAGTATCGATACACGGCACTCATGGAGAGAGCCGCGAGATTGGCCGAACAGGCTCGGAACGTCGAGGCGTCGTTTCTCGCTGCTCTAGAACGGTACGACCAAGAAGAATATCAACGGTTGCAGGCACAGCAAAGCCTCCAACAGGCTCGTGCCGGCGTTCGTTTGCAGACTCTTCGTGTTAGAGAAGCCAAAGACGGTGTGAGGTTATCAGAGTTACAGCGTGATCGAGCGACAATAGAAGCAGAGACCTATCGAAAATGGATAGAGGCAGGGTTAAATCAATACGAAGAGAAGGTAATTCGTTTAGGGTATCGTGTGGCAGGTCAACGCCAGCAAGCAACAATTCAGACAACTTTAGCTCAAATTGCGCAGGCAGCTGGCAGTGTTACCGGTGCAGGCGCTGTTCCATTTTACATGGCATCCTTGCCTTATAGTATAGAGGCGATTGCAGCTGAAAGGGCTGCTCAAGAGCAAGCACTTCTGGCTAGTCATGAACGTAGCAAGCAACAGTGGGAGCTCCAGGAAACCCTCGCCAAGAAGGATGTGGAGATTGGCGAACAGCAAATAACTATAGCCAAGGATCGCGTCGAAGTCGTTGGGCAGGAGCGAGAGATTGCGAAGCTCCAGTCCGAGCACGCGAAGGATATGCTCGAATTCTTGGACACCAAATTCCTGAACCGGCACCTCTATCTCTGGATGAGCAACGTCCTCGAAGACGTCTATTCGTATTTCCTCCAGCAGGCGACTGCTATCGCGAAGCTCGCCGAGAACCAGCTCGCATTTGAGCGCCAGGAAACGCCCGCAGCCATCATCCAAGAGGACTACTGGAACGTGCCATCTGAGAACATGCTTGTAGACGGGATGACCGAAGATAGACGCGGTCTCACGGGATCTGCCAGATTACTACAGGATATCACCAAGCTGAACGAGTACGCGCTGACGACAGATGAGCGTGCCCACCAACTCACCAAGACGTTCTCGTTGTCGCAACTAGCACCTTACGAGTTCCAGCGCTTCCGCGAGACGGGCGTGCTGAACTTCGCCACATCGATGGAACAGTTCGACCGTGACTTCCCCGGCCACTATCTGCGGCTCATCAAACGTGTCCGCACATCCGTGATTGCACTCACACCACCGACAGAGGGCATCAAGGCGACGCTCTCGAACAGTGGGCTCTCGCGCGTCGTTACGGGCGGTGATATCTTCCAGACGCAAGTCATCCGTCGCCAGCCGGAATCGGTCGCGCTCACGTCACCAACGAACGCGACCGGCCTGTTCGAACTGGAACCGGAATCAGCGGACAAACTTCTGCCGTTTGAGAAGACGGGCGTCGACATGACCTGGGAGTTCCGGATGCCAAAAGCGGCAAATCCCATCGACTACGACTCCATCGCGGACGTACTCGTCACGATCGAGTACACCGCACTCGATAGCGAGAACTACCGCCAGCAGGTGCTTCAAGAGCTGGAGCAGGATCCGAAGCGAAGCGGGGAGCGGGCGTTCACTCTTAAGGATGAATTTGCCGACCAGTGGTACGACCTCAACAACCCCGAGCAGTCGCCGACGCCGATGACGGTCTCGTTCGAAACGACGCGCGACGACTTCCCACCGAATCTCGACGATATCGACATTAAACAGGTGTTGCTCTACTTCGTGAGCGACGCGACGGACGCGCTTTCGGAACTTGACGTCGGATTGTACTTCTCCGAGAAGGGATCCGACGCGTCGATCGGTGGTGAGGCGGCACCCGTCGACGGCGTTATCAGTACCCGACGGGCTAACGGTGGTGGCTGGTACTCGATCATCGGCGGGTCAAGCACCCCCGTCGGGGAGTGGACGCTCTCGCTTCCAAATACGCCGGCCGTGGTCGATCTCTTCGAGAACGACAGCATCGAAGATATCCTGTTCGTCGTCACATATGAGGGAGACGCAAAGTACGGGGTAGAATAAATTGCAATCGGAACTCGATCTGCTGGAGTTCTAAGCCTATTTCACAGATCTATGAATTGTGTGGGTGGGTGTACTCCGTCTGGCCAGGGCGCACTGGAACTGTTCGAATGCGAGTGTCTAGGACACCTTCCTCGGCTTATCAAACGTGTCCGGACGTCCGTGATCGCACTCGTCCCACTCACGGAGGGCATCAAGGCGACGCTCTTGAACAGCGGGCTCTCGCGCGTCGTCATAAGTGGTGAGACCTTCTAGACGCGAGTTATCCGTCGGACACCGAAATCGGTCGCGCTCACGTCCCCGGCGAACGCAACCGGGCTATTTGAGTAACAGCCCGAGTCTCAAGACAAACACTTCCCCCTCGAGAAGACGGGGGTTGACACGACCTGGGAATTCAGGATGCCGAAAGCGTCGAATCCCATCGACTACGACTCCATCGCCGACGTACTCGTGACGGTCGAATACACCGCTCTCGACAGCGAGACCAACCGCCAGCAGGTGCTTCAAAATCTGGATCCGGAACGCAGTGGCGAGCTGTGCCTTCGTGTTCAAGGACGAGTTCGCTGACCAGTGGTACGACCTCAACAACCCCGAACAGTCCCCGACACCAATGACGGTTTCGTTCGAGACGATCCGGGAGGACTTCCCGTCGAACTTCGAGAATGTTGAGACCAAGCAGGTGCTACTTTACTTCGCCGGCGACGACGTGGACACGCTCTCGAAATCGATGTCGGCCTCTACTTCAAGGAGGGAGCGACGTGTCGATTGGGGGAGAGGCGGTCCCAGACGACGGCGTCATTAGTACCCGACAGGCGAACGCCAGCGGATGGTACTCGATCACGAGTGGGTCGAGCGCACCCATTGGCAAATAGATGCACTCGCTCCCCGTCACTCCGGCCATCGTTTAGTTTTTTGAGAACGACAGCAGCGAGGACCCACTCTTCTCAGCCTCGTACGAATGATAGATACATTTGTAAACAAAAACAAAATGGTCCGATGAGGTCAATATTTTAACTTATGTTTATCCCCAGTTGTGCTGGTTTGACTGAATATTAGAAGTAACCGGCTCGCACCCAGCTTGCTTCCCTCCTTGATTGTTCTATCTCCCTTGCCGCTCGCTGTCTCTCAGCTGGCGTTCTCACACGCATAGCATCTTCTGCTGCGGTTTTATACACCCATCGTATTGCGTCATACGCACTCTCCAAATCAAGAGGTCCCGCTCCGATTTCCCCCGCAAAAGCACGCGCAAGCCTTTCTCCCCATGCAGCGTCCGAGTATATTAGGGTGAAGATTGCACCTCCAAGCGGTATAGATTTCACAATTTTTTCTCCAGACCACTTAGCGGCTTTCTTGACAGCCCCTTTGAGCTGATGAGCAAATTTGGCATTTTTAACCACGGTTCGTTTCCTAGTTTGTGGGTCAACTTTCACCTCATCGCTCAATTCAAAGAAATATCCTGCATTTTCGTGCAATGCTTTTAGCCCCTGTTTCTCATTAGTAAGTAGACCGGCCTTTCGGTACTGTTCCGCGGGTTCTGTCATGAACGCAGCCGAAGTTGATTTCTCGTGCCAGCGTTCTTTCTCAGGCCGGTTTAAATCCTGCCCAGTTGATATTATTGTGTGTTCTCCCCGCTGCTCAGGGTTGGCACTTCCTTCTGTCTCTAAGTATTGAGTTGGAGCGTCAAGCGAACTGTAATCGATTATGTTGTTCTTGGCCCATTGAACTTGAGTCGGATGATGAGCTTGGATATTTTTTCCACCAACACGGTCCTTTTGTGGGATTTTTTTCTGATTACGGTATGTATCTATAGCATATCGATCATTTCGAGACGGTTCGGACATATTTGAGGTGGGGCCCGAGACTTTATTAACAGGGGGATTGGGTGCCTGATTCTTTGG
The DNA here is from genome assembly GCF_050954125.1 of Halomicrococcus pelagicus. Lineage (NCBI taxonomy): Archaea > Methanobacteriati > Methanobacteriota > Halobacteria > Halobacteriales > Haladaptataceae > Halomicrococcus > Halomicrococcus pelagicus. The sequence continues at coordinate 44,833 of NZ_JBPBWC010000024.1, forward strand.
GGGTTTTGAATCACTACCAGTTGGATCTATTAATCTGATTGGGTTATTTCTTGTATATGTATACAAGTTAATTGCGATATCACGTACGGTACTATCACAGCTTGCCCACTTTGCAAGCCACGGTGCATAGTATCTTGCACCGTGATAGTATAACCCGCTCTCCTCATCCCGCTCCTTCCCTGTATATCGATATCGTTTCCTCGAAAACCCACCGAACGTCGTCTCCCCGTACGGTGAGTACTCCTCAAAGCTCACCCACCCACCATCACCACCGACTACGACATTACTGCTCTCAAGATGATCGCCAAAGTGGTACTGTACGGATGGATATATGTCACCATCATCAAACGGTTCCCCAACTCGAACCGTCGCGATCCGTTTCTGATCATCCATAACGTTGAGCGAGTTATTGTCTCTCGTCTCGCCGATCGTTTTGAGTCGATGGTGCTCAAAGACGTCATCCACGTACACGGTGCTCTCCGTCCGACCAGTCTTTTCCACCACCTTCTTCACTCGTTGTCCACTGGCATCGTAGCAGTAGAACGCCTCTTTCGATGGATTCGATTCGGAGTCCCGATAGCGACGGAGCCGGTCGGCATGATTCCAGTCGAGAACCATCCTGTCTCCCGTTGTCTGGACAGTGAGATTCCCATTCTTGTCGTAGGTATGGGTCTTGTCAGAACCTGTGGGTGAACTTCCGACGTACTTGAGCTGATTGTTCTTGTCCTTAACCGTTAAGTGACGGGTCCAACTCGGGTTGGTTTTGTTACGGTCATCACTCTGGGCGCCGTGCCGCATCCGCGTCATGTTCCCGACCGCATCGTAGTTGTACCGCTCCCAGTATTTGACCGTCCGTTCAGGCGCATTCTTGCGGTTAACTTCGGGCTTACCCGTCCCCGGGGGCTGGTGGCCACAGGGCGTGTAGTCCGTCATCGGGCGCTCATCTAGTAGCGCAGTGCACTCGCGCCCGGTGGCGTAGACCAGTCGGTAGAGCGGGTCGTACTCGAATTTTCGGTCCAGCTCGTGTCTACGGTCCATTGTGTCCTGCACGCCACAGTGCGGCGTCTGGTCGTTGATGCTCTTGATGTTCCCGACGAGGTCGTACCTATAGGTGAAATTCTGATAGAGGTCGCCACCGGGCTGGTCACCAGTCGCTCGATAGCCATTGGTGTCTGATTCGTACGTCTCAGAGCGCATCCGGTCGAGTCGGAAGGTCTCGGTGTCGTACGCGTACCGCGTCATCACCCCGTTCCCGTAGGTGACGAGCGTGCGCTGCCCTTTCGCGTCGTACGCGATGTGATCGACGAACGTCTCGCTCGACTCCTGAACGGTTCCCGTATTGCTACGTAGCTCGACTCGTTTAAGCGTTCCCGCGCGGTTGTACTCCGGCCGTAACACTTTGCGATCGTCGGTGACGTCCTTGGGATAGACGACTCTCACCGGCCGGTTGAGGCCGTCGTACTCGAAGGACGTTTCGTACATATCTCCCTCGTCTTCGAGAAGTTGGGCTTCCCTCGATTCGAGCGACACCCTGTCGCCCGACCCCCAGTCCACTGGACTTGGAGTCGACACGACGTCGTCCGTGAGGACTCGCCGCTTCTTCTCTTCGACATTCCCCTTGAAGTCGTACGAATCGAACGTGAGCAGTCCAGCTTCGTCGTAGTGCATGTAGAGAGCACTAGAGAGATTCCCTGCCTCGGCCGTCGAAGTTGAGACGAACTCGGTGTCGTCACCGTAGACGAGGCGCTCGCGCAGCGTCACGTCACCTTCCTTGCCGTCGCGGGCCCAGACATGCGTCGAGCGATTGAGCGCGTCGTACGCCCGCAGCGTGAGCGCCTCCTTGCTGTCACGTCGTTCAACTTCGTTGCCCGCCGCGTCACGGACGATCAGCCGTTCGCCAGCATCGATACTGTCGGTCAAAAGCGGCGAATTCGCGAGGTCGTAGACGTGCTTGAACGCCGTTCGTTCAAGCGCGTCGGTGATCGTCAGTGGATTCCCACGGATGTCGTATGTGGACTTCGTGCTGACTTCTTCGAGTCGTTCTTCCTCCTTTTCTCGCGTCCGTTCGACTGTCTCGATCGTCCGGCCGAGCGCATCCACGACCGCGCTCGATGGCGTGTTCCAGTGGTGCGTGGGCGCTTTCGAGTCCGTTCCGTGTGTTCGGCCCGCGTTGTCATTCTCGTCGTAGGTGTAGATTTCCCACGGGCTCGGCTTGAATCGTTCAGGGTCGGTAAGATCGTCAGGGATGCCGTGGACGACACGCTGTTCGGAGCCATCAGGATTGACCGTTCGAACCGGCTGTCCACGCGGATCGTAGTACGTCCGGACCCCTGCGCCAAAAATCGTCGACTGGTCCGATCCTCCCTGCGCCTCTGTGGCTTTGGCTTCTGATCGAGAGAGGTAGTCCCATCCCTCGTCATAGAACGGCTCGTACTGTTCGACGACGCGCCCCTTGTTGTCGAAAGTCTTCCAGCCGCTCACGACAACCCGTGGGGATGCTCGATTCGAAACGGAGGTGCCGGTGACCTCTTTAGGGAAGTCATCGTTCTCGTCGAGGTCGAAGCCACCGAACGGTCCGTCGCCGAATGCACACTCTTCGGCTTGCGTCCGCGTCTGGACGAGGCGCCCGAAGCCGTCAGAGTACTCCCGTGACTGAATGAACCGATCGGGGTACTGTTCAATTTCCGCCAGTTCGAGGATTTGGGCTGTCTGATCTCGCGGGAAGAGATCCCTGATTTCAGCATCGGTCAGCGGCGGCTGCCCAGTCTCAGCACGTTTCTCGTTCTTCGCTCGAATGAGGCCCTGTGCATGCTGTTCCCGCTTGATCGTGTGAACGTTGATCGGCTGTCGGTAGTCTGGTGGACTCTCCTCGAACGCCGCAAAATCGTAAATGAACTGCGTCCCGGGGGCATCGAACTCGAATCCTGGCTCGTCCAGAGTATCTCCCACCTGTTCGTCTTCACCACCCATGACCGCAATGGATTCCGGCAGGCCGAGCGGCGTGTATCGGACGTGTGTCCGGTTGCCATTCGGGTCCGTGACCTGCACGGGCTGCAGCACCCGGTAGTCGTACGATGCGGTGGTCGTCAGACCGACAGCGTCTGTGACCTCGATTGGAAGGAGGTCGAAGGAATCGTACTCGATGGTCGTGGTGTCACCGCGGGGGCCGCGAGTCGCCGCGAGTTGGCCACGCGACTTCCCGCTGGATTCGTGGAAATCGTACTTCCGCCGCTCGGTCGCGACATAGTACCCATTCGCTACGAACGGCGAATCGGTCCCGGCGCCGTCTGGGACACCGTAGCCAAGTGGAGTCATCGAAAGACCGGGCCGAGTGGCGTCGACAGACCCATCACTGGTCGATCCCTGAAGTAAGCCACGGAAGTCCTCAGGATAGTGCTGTGGCCACTGCGCAGTTCCCCTTGGCTCGAAATATGGATGATTCTCGGCATTCGGAAGTGATATCTTGCCCTCGGAGTATGCTTCTTGTAGAATCTCGTCAGTCAGAACCAGTTCCTCCGTCCGAATTAACGCGCCGTAGTCACCGATTTCGCCATAGGGCTGTCCACGGAATTCCCCGCCAGTACTGCCGTCGTAGAAATTGACTGTCTGAGCGATTACGTCTGTCGAGCACTCACCAGCCTCGATTGCCGTCTTTAACGTGAAGACGTCATCCCGGCCATCGTTCATTATCTCGTAGGTCGTCGAACTCGCGACGCAATCGACGATGTACTGATCTTCGTCGTTGAGAGATGGGTCGACATATGCTGTTCGCGTCAACGTCGCAAGATACGGTTTGGTTTTAGCCTCCGCACTCGATGAGAGTTCCTTCGTGTAATCCCGCTTGCGAGGCACAGCAATCGAAATCTGTGACCGCGGTTGTCCGTAGTCGTCGTAGTCGCCCGTGAACGCGAACTGGGTCATCGGGTCGTCACCGCGCTCCCACTGGGTCGTACGCTCCCCGGTCTTGTACGTAGAGAAGATGTGTCGTGGATCCTCCCCGCTCGGTCGCCGGAGTGATTCGGAGCGTTCCTCCGGCGGTTGCTTCTCGACAACCTCGTAGGCAGTTTCCGTCACTGTGTAGGGTCGATCCTGCTCACCATCGTCGATCGCGTAGAGTTCAGTTCGGAGGACACTTCCTCGGAGCGCACGGAGTGCGTCACGCCGGTCACGCCGTCGGTCGAGGCCCAACTGCTGGAGATTCGCCTGCCGATCGGCGGGCGAGGAGAGCACCTGCGGGTCCTCCGACCAGTACTCGCGCTCGTGGTTCACCTCCGACCACTCACCAAACTCGTCACCGACGGGACCCTGGTGGAACCATGTCTTCGTGAGCGTCGGTTCAGAGAAGTGTTCGTCATCCACATGTTCGAAGCTTACCTCGTCGTGGAGTCCCTCCTCGTTGTATTGGTTGAACGTTGTCGTGTCCTCCTGCTCCACGAAGCCGAATCCACGGAATTCCCGATCACCGCCGTCCCAGTAGCCCTGGTGGTACCGATAGACGGTCGTGAGTTTATTCTCTGAAATTTGGTCGATCGTCTCGACCTGCGAGACGACCTGCACAGGGAATGGGAGCGTCGTCTGCCAGCGTGTCTCCCGGTCTTGCTGATCTTCGAGGTAGAATCTGGTCGACGGTTCGTACTTCACTCGCGTCACCGCTCCCATGTGGTTGTCCATCTCGTTCAGGACGTACGGCTTCGTCCCTTCGGTAAAGTCCAGGAAGAACATATTGTGACGGAAGCTGCGGGCGTCGGCACTCCAGAGGATGCCCTGAATCCCGCTCCCCTTCAGATCGACCAGCCGGACGGCGTCCATGTCGGTCACGGATGGGGTTCCCTCGATCTCGATCCGGTCGCTCCACGCGTTCCCACTCTTGTTGATCCACAGTAGCACGCGGTCGTCGTCGACGTACACGAGGTCCGCACACCCGTCACCGTTTACATCGCCGAGAAGGATCCGTCGAGGGTCGTATCCAGACGGGAAGCGAGGGCTGTTACGCATGTGGATGCGACGGCCCCAGTTCCCGTGTCCGAGATTCGGCCAGTACTCGACGTTCCCGTCGTGGAGGAGGACGATATCCTGAAGGCCACTTCCTGAAATGCCGCCGAGCCGTACCCGCGGGTCGGAAAAGGAGACGTCGGGAAATGCCTCAGCACGCTTGCGGGAGACCGCCCGGACGTCGTTCCACCCTTCCTCCCGATCGCTGAAGAAGTGTTCCAGCCGCGTCCCCGAGCGGATGACGTCCGTTGACCCATCGCCCGTCAAGTCTGTCGGTTGCGCCTCGGAATCCTCCAGGCTGAAACTCGGGGCCTGCTCGAATCGCTGGAAGGCGTCCTCATCCCACCCGCCGTCGGGCTGCAGCGAGAAGTAGCCGGCGGGACCGTTGGTCCAATTGCCGGAGACCATTAAGTCGACCTGGGCATCACCATCCATATCCATCATCTGGACGCCAGGTTCAGCCAGGCGCGCCTGCGTCGGCGCTTCGCGCATCATGCGCGGCTCGTCGAACTCGCCGTTGCCGAGGTTCCGCCAGTACCGCACCGTGCCGCTCATCTCGACGATATCCGGCAGTCCGTTCGCATCGAGATCCGCCAGCTCCAAGTCTGGATTTGCGAGTGAGCGAGTCGGGAGGTCGCCTTCGACGGGGTCGAAATTTCGATCTTGGGGATCGAATTCGGAGTATCCAAACTCTAGTGGCGGTAGTTGTTGTGTGTCCTCGACACCGCCCTCCATTTTGTGTCCGGTAACCTCAACTTTGCCCAGAAGCGAAACCCCGTTCAACGGCGCCCGCTGATCGCTACGCTCGTCCTGATAGATCAGATTGTAGCGCCGGATTGTCTGCCCGTCAGCATCATACGTTCCGTCTTCATCACCGTGCGTCGTCACGGTGATCTCCTTACACCGCTTTCGGGTCCGGATCTCGAAGCCAGCTGAATAATCCGAGAACGGGTCAGGACGCTCCGTCTCGCGGTCCGTCTCATTGGATCGCTGCTCGTATTCGAAATCAACGGAGACAAGATATTGGGATTCGGACCCGCCACCATCCGCTGACTCCACATCAATGTATTTGATCCGCTTCAGATACGTCTGATCCCAGTGGCGCTCATCGGTTTTCCCGAGATCGCGGTCGTATTCATAGACGATCTCGTTCCCGAAGGGGTCCTCCGTTCGCTTGAGCCGCCACGCAAACACCTTGGTACGGTTTTTCGGATCAGCGATGACGGCTGAATCGATCCCTCGTGAACCTGCAGTCCCGTACGTGCTTACAAGGCCGTCCTTGCTGTGCACCGTCCAGTAATCGTCCTTGGAATTTCGATGGTGGACGATCCGAGCAAACAACCCCTCTGTTCGGGGTCGATAGATCGTCACATCTCCCTCTTCGTTGCGCTCGACAGGCACGAGATCCTCTGCTCCAGAGAGGAGAAACGTATCTTTGGTGTTGTCATAGATGGGCACTCCGTCGGAGGTTTTCCGACTGACGCCGGGAACGCTCAACTGCCAGCCTTGCCCGAATGCACTATTCCCATTCCCTGTACTGTAGGTTAAACTGAGTTCTGGCCCGAAATCGTTCCGTCCCGCGGGAAGATCGATTGGGACGGTGAAATTACCCGTTCCGGTGTGCAGATCCGCAGAGAACGTTTCACCAATTCCTTTGAGTGCTCCCCCACCTTCGGGGAGCGATATCACCTGTTCGGAAACCCCCGATTTGTTGCTCATCCGTTCTTCCCCTCTTAGAGCAAGAGGCAACATCCAGATGCTTATTTATTCACACAAATGACTATGCATAGTCATATCGTCGTGAGAGATGGTTCCAGCTATGTGATTCGACGAGGAATCCGCTATAGCGCGAACACCGATTTTAACTTCTTTTTGAGAATGCCAGTATTGCCTTTCGATAGGGACGATACCCCAGCACTTGCCGAGTCAGTAAACAGTCTTATCCCGTCGAATCGACGGTTTCAGCTACCGACTCGGCAAACTCCCGAACCTTTCTCCCGCCACGTTCAGCGTCGGGGCCAATCCAGGCGAGATGATCGGTATCGAGACGGAGGAATTCGACGTCTGCCAGTGTTTGGGCCACAAACTCCGCCTGAGAAAGTGGGACTGCCGCGTCGAATCTGCCATGAACTACGAGAACTGGACAGTCTATCGCTTCGTACTCAACGAGCGGGAGCCTCCGAAACCAGTGTTCGTCGTTGAGTGTCCCGTCAATTCGTGCGCTTACAGGACGAAGCGTTTGAACGACGTTGAGAGACTGCTTCCGGTGCTCCGGAGTTGTTCTAATGAATTCAACGTACTTGTCCAGCTCTTCGCCTTCGAGTGTTGAGACTTCACTATGAATCGCTTTTATAAGATAGTTCGGCGCAAACCGGTGGAGCAAGGCGAACAATCCGGACCGCACATCGAGGATCGGCGTAGATGTGAGAACGTAATCGACCACTGGATTACCCGTGTCAAATATTCGCTCATCGAATTCAGTGGTAATCGCCGATCCAAGAATGAGTCCAGAGACACGCTCGGGATACTCGGCCGCAAGCTGAAGTGCGGTCGGTCCGCCACCCGAGAGGCCGACGACCAACGCCTGCTCAATGCCAAGTTCATCTAGTAATGCGACAAAGAGTGCTGCCTGATCTCCGAATGACCGATTGTCGTCGAGAGGCGTCCGCAGGTACCCTGGTCTCGAGGGGGCAATTATTTCGAAATCATCTTCGAACATTGTTTCGGCGACATGTAATCCCTGATCGTAGCCACCAGGATCACCGTGCAAAACGAGAACTGGGAATCCCGATCCCTGTCGGGCGACTTCGATTAGGCCCTGATCCGTCGTGACGAGTTCACTCCCGGCTGCGAGCTCCTCAAGCCGGGCTCGTTTCCACCGCCACAACGCCAGCCCCGCTACCCCAAGAAGGAAGCTAACACTGCCCGCAAACGACCGAATCCAATTTCGCCCCATGTCTGTCCGGTGAAACGACGCCAAGAGAAATAAGAGTACTCCGTCCTTAGCTATTTTAGTGAAACACCGGCTAGTTCAAGCTCTCCATCGCAGCGACAACCTCTATTCACCTCTCCGAGCAAGATAGTCCCTGAGCGCCATATCGGAGTGCTGTAATCTGGAGGTATGGGTCACAGCCCCAAACCCCACCTACAGGATTGATGTAGGAATGTGGAAGTGACGAGATTACGCTTATCGACAAGGAGAGAGTCGGTTCTGGGACAGATTTGTATCAATACGAATGCGACGAGTGCGGGCACACATGACGCACATAAATTAGTATGAGCTACTATCGTTACTCCCAATCGAAATCCGTCGTGCTCACGTCTGACTGAATACTATGTGAAGATGGTATGAAGCACCACGTATGAAGCGAGTCACGTTCAAAATCCCCGAAGATTGGAAGAGAGAACTCGACGAGAGAGCAGATGAAGCAGGGGACTCACGGAGTGAAGTGCTTCGGAAGATTGTTGATGACGCACTGCATACGCCTGAAGATGATGGTGAGCAGGAGCGCTTACGGCGTGAAGTGGAGGGGCTTTAGACTGAAGTGGAGCGTCTGAAGAATGAGAAGCGCCAGATCCTCGAGCAGCGAGAAGAGAACCAGGAATTAGTCGAGTACGTCGAAGCGGAGAAGAGTCTCGTAGAGGAACAAGCAGAACGCAAGCGAGCGCCAGTCTGGCGGCGTGCAAAATGGTGGGTTATGGGAACACCAGAATGACCAAACCTCGCTTCCTTCCCCGCTGCGTTAACTTGTGCTCTATCTCGGATTCGCGATGAGCGGGATAGTGCTCAGGCAAGATACAATGAAGCACAAGGGAAGCTCAAGGTTTACAACAGCGAAAAAGACGGCATCATCACACGACTGAATAAATGAATCGGCCGTTAGCGAGCAACTAGACCATGTACCTGAGAGCCGGTAGCTTGTAATAGAATAACCGCCTAAGCTAGGCCGTGGAACCCTTAGACTCTTCTTGAACTATAGTGAATGCCCGACCAGTGAGAAACGTACCTAATCCAAAGAGTAAGGTAACCATTTCCGAAGTGAGGTTCATTATTCCTATTCCAGTCAATATTATAATCATTATAAAAGTAACAGTTATCAATGCAACAGTGATTGATCCCCATTCGAATGGGAACTTGTATCTTGAATGTAATCTTTTGAGAAGTGGTTTTTTATTTCCGTTAGAAGATGAAGGTGCCTCACCATTTCCAGACGGTGGATCTCCACCCCCAGACGGTGAATTGTCTTCGAGTACTGACGGCTCTTCTGTCGCCCAATCCTGATTCTTGAAATATTCCTCAACGTATTTTTCCCATATGGTGGCAATAGTCTCTTCGTCAGTTTCGGTTTCAGAAGCTATATTTTGTACTAATCGTTCCGTTAGCTCATCATGATGTAGTAGAACATTTTTTACAATGCTTGGGGTTGTGTCGGTCTTTACTGCTGTGTCAAAGATTATACTATAGTAGATACGCTCTAGTAAATATTTTCTAATAATTGATGTTGTAAAGGAGTCCAAAATATTTTCTATAGTTTCTTTGCTTTCGTTAATATCTTCAGAAATATCCGCAATATATTCTTGGTTCTCGTTAAGTAATGCATCAGAGGAAGCTAACTGGGCATTAAAACGGGATGCTGCAGCAGTGGCTTCTGCAAGAGCTATAGTTTGAGCAAGTTCATCATTTGTGAGGACCTCTGATGGAGAAGATGACCCATAGGATATTTTACTTCTGTCTATTTGTCTATCTTCTAAAATTGATTCGTCCTCTCGGTCCCATGTACCCTCAGTTACACCAGTCATGTCCTCCAGGTTTCTTCCTGTTCTTTGAGGTTGTTCTATACCTGATATTTCTTCCCAGTACTGTGTTTTCTCCGTATTATCTTCGATCTCTTCGAAACCAACTGTACGGAGTATTGTCGAACCCAATTTCATGAAGACATAACATGATACCCACTAATGTAGTTGTTTTCCCACTAATAGCTGGTATAGATGGGAAGACGGCTGGTTTCGATTCCGAATGATGTATGTGAGTTGAAGCCAAACAGGGCTAGTATGAGTGTTCTCTCGCGGGTCCGGCAGGTTGTGACAACCAGCGAGGAGCCAGATACGGTGATTGAATGCCGGCAGTGCGGGACGACATTCGACACTGTGCCTGATCAGTGTTCCGCATGCGGCAGTGACGATATCGTTGCCACCGCTCTCAACTAACACAGCTTACCACACGGTCGGCCGATCACAGTGATCACTAGGTGGAGAGAGGACGATAGAGTTCAGTCTGAGTGCTCGGGGCGGTGTGACCAAGAGGGTGCGGGCCCGTACAGTTATTCGTCAGTGTCGTCAGCGTACGGCATTGTCTCAGGTGTTTCGAGAAGTTCGAGGTAGAGGCCCCACTCCACGCGACAATACACGTAGGTCAAGCCCACTATCGGCCTGTCCTCGTTCCTTTGGGCTCGTTCAGTATAATGAAGGTGGTTTGAGCTGTTGCACCAAAAGACACAGGAGTCTGTGTGTCCATAGTATCCTGTATGCCTACGATCACGGTCAACGTCGACGATGACCTGAAAGAACAAATGGAACGACACCCCGAGATTAATTGGAGTGAGGTTACGCGCCAAGCTATCCAAGACAAGATTGAGAAGCTTGAGCTGATGGATGAGCTCACTGCTGACAGCAATCTCACGGAGGCAGATGTAGATGAAATTGCTACCAAAATCAACGAAAGCGCGCGAAAGCGACTCGACGAAGAATCGGAGTAATTTCGTCGAATGAAGCTGGTAGTCGACGCTAATGTTGTTATCTCGGCACTAATTGCTGACGCGAAAACTCGAGAACTCATCGTCACACTGGAACCGCAACTCTTGACGCCAGAGACTATCCACGAAGAGGTTGAGAACTACGAGGAACTCATCGTCGAGAAATCGGGAATGGAGCCAGAGCAAGTAACACAATTCATTGATCTTCTCTTCCAATATATCGAGGTCATTCCGGCAGAAGAATTCTATCCTGCTATCGGGCAAGCCCGAGAAGCAATCGGTGAGACCGACCCAGACGATGTGCTCTATGTTGCATGTGCACTCGCTTGTGAAGCAGGAGTATGGAGTGATGATACTGATTTCGATGAGCAAGACCTCGTCCCAGCGTTCTCAACAGACGACGTCATCGACTCATTCGAAACACGCTCAGCGTAAACTACTATATATGATCAGTTGACTCAGTCAACGAAAGAAGAGTGGAACAGTAACAGAGAAACTCAGAATCGAGATTGAATTCGGCCGTCTATTTTACTGCAAGGGGAACACTCTTGACGTCAAACACGTTCTGGTTCCCGATGATTTTGTCCTTGAGTCGGTCCATTCGGTCGGCCTCGTCTTCCCCTCGTTCAGGAGGATAATTTGCCTCTTACTCGCTGGAAGCGTGAGTGTGATGAACAGCCATACGATTAATCCGTTGTACGAACGACAAGATTAGCGTATGTCCGAGAACAGTCCAGATCGGCGCCGCCGACAGCTTATGAAAGCCGCGGGTCTTCTGGCAGGTGTCGGATCCAGTGCTGCAGTTGCTACAGGAAGTAGTGACGCTGATGAGTCGACAACCGCTAATGAGACTCCAACTACCACTGAGAACAGCGGTGATTACTGTCTCCCTGAGAATCCGGGATTAGTGACCGTCGAAAGCGACCAGAGTTTTGATGACACAGTCACGGCGATTAAACAGCGTATCGAAGCCAGCCCACTAACGCTCATGACGACGGTCGACCACGCTGCAAATGCCGACTCAGCTGATCTCGATCTCCCGCCGACAACACTTTTGATTTTCGGCAATCCCGAAATTGGAACGCAATTGATGCAAGCAAGTCGCACGGTTGCTATCGATCTTCCGCAAAAAATGCTTGTCTGGGCTGAAGAGGAGACGGTCCATGTAACGTACAACGACCCACAGTATTTAGCAGCGCGCCACGATATCGAAGGGAAAGACGATCTCCTGCAGCAGGTCTCGATGGCTCTGGAAAGCCTTGCAACTGGTAGTGGGTCTGAGGACGAAGATGGAGCGAGTAAGAGTAAACAGGAGTGTTGACCAGATGGTATTGACCTAGAGAACATCCTATCCGATCCTCCACTGAGACCGGTAGCTCGGAGAAGAGAAAGAAGTCAACTACCCCACCTCACTTGCTCGGGGCTTGCGCTCGCTCGCTTCGTTGAGGGTAGTCTTGCCGGTGGGCTCTAACTCTACCTCTTGCTCAGAGTATGCGATGAATCCTCGATTCGGTGTTACAGTCCCCGACTCCAAGGCGAGTTGAAACGACTTTGTTTCAGCTATCGTATTTTATTTATAGATAATAATCGTGTTTATCTATATGTATTCCTATAATAGTTAATCTAATTGATGCTAGAGATGCTCCTATCAGTTTATGGGACTCGTTCTCGTGTCCTATCCTCATGGGAGAACTCGAAACAGAAGAACAAAAGTCACGAGCAGAGATCGCCACGTATCTTCGAGACTTGGCCGATCAACTCGAAGCTGAGGGTGATGTCTCACTTGACCTTGGGGGACAACAAGTTGTACTGAATCCAGCCGATCCTGTAACGTTCAAATTAGAGGGAGAGTCGGACTGGGCGGAAGGCGATACAGAAGCAAAACAAAGCATCGAGTTTGAGTTAGTGTGGTGGCGCGATGCCCAAACTGCTGACGAGGGGACGTTAGACGTTCGCGAGTAGCTCTTCGTCACTGCTGTTTGTCGCAACCTCACAAGTCATTTCGTGTTCCTCTCTTCTGCCGAGAAGCAAGAGAAGATCTAGCAGTCGATGTCGAGCAAACACTTGCTTTTCATGTTGCCCGATGGGGCACTCGGTACTGTATGGGATGTGACGGCAGGTCGACGCGAGTGATATCACTCGCCGGGTGTCTGCAGCAGCCGGGACACCAGCTGTCGAATGAAACCCACGCTCACCTCCCCGAGACACCCCCGATAACGAGTGATATCACAATCGGCGCTATTGTTCTCGTCCACGCTCCGCCACTGACCCATAGGACCGATAGAAGCAATAGGAGACGCTCACCCCAACAAATCGTCGATTGCACGCAGAACGAGAAACCGCACGCAGAGCGGCAATGTCGTGCCGTTCCGGACTCCCAGTGGTCGTCCGTCACTCCAATCGATGTCGTACGGACGTCTAGAGTCACGAGCCGTATAAAGGTTGCTTGTATAGCCAATTAGATTAAATTTCTATACACGGGAATTAGTACGGGATTTCGACCGGTCTTCCTGCAACCGGTCGTGGTCAGTGGTGTGTTACACCCCTCCCCAGGGGGTGGTGTCAGCGTCAGTGGGACGACGAGAACACCCGAGGTTGTGATATCACTGCTCCCGGGGGAGACTGCAGCCGAGTAATGAGACGCCAAGAGCGTGTTCCAGATTGATCGTGGTTAGCAGAAGTAGCAGAATATACTAACGAGTGCGGCTTGCGATGCTGGATTGAGAGTACAACACCACGATAGTAGAGGGGAAGAAGAAGTCGGAGAAATAGGCTCAGCCGCCCCTATTGAAATGTCCCTGACTGACACGAATCGGGTGCTGAATAGAGAGTATCTATCCATCACGGAGCGCCGTTAGTTTCGCCTCATTTCGGCCGATCGGCTGTTAGAACTCCGTTGCTAATGCACCGACGTAGATTCTACCAGATTTCGTTACTGTGCGCGGAGTCGTGCTGAAGACAGCGGGGGCATCGGTGAGAGGGGTCAGGTAGCTCAAACTGGATAGAAGGGTTCACATGTGGTGAATTATCTGGCACCTTGCTAGATGTTGCGGCCGAGATCCTCGCGCAGCGACTCAATATCGTCTCCGGCGAGCGACCGCTCGTGGAACTCCACGACGTCATTAAGGGCAGGCTCGGGTGTGTGGCCGACCCCTTTGTACATCCGAAAGACGGCGTTCACGTCGGCCTCCTCGTAGACTTCCCTACAGTGAGGAAACCGCTCCTCGTGGATGTCCTCGCCGTAGGTGTGCACCGCAATCCCCCGGAGTTCCGGGTCGGTCCACGCGTCCGGATACAGGAGTGCGTCTTTGTCGTCCTCGCTGCCCATATAGATGAACTGGTCGAGTTCGCGGAATGCCTCGCGGTCGAACGGCTTGCCGATCAACTCTTCGATGTTGGCGACACCGACGGGATAGTTCATGGGTCGTTCGCCAACCCCGCGCACGTCTGCCGTCTCCCGGAGCAGGATTGCCAGCCCGTTGATACCGCCAGCTGATACCGAACAGACCCGATCGGGGTGCAGGGCAGCGAACCGATTGACGAACACCGCCTGTGAGGAGAACCCGTTTAGGATAACCTCCTCGGGAACCGAGATGCCCTGTTCGGCGAGTCGTTCCTGGGCGTCGTCGACCATCGCCAACAGTTGCCGGTCGACTCGTTCAAGCGGTCCCTCGTCTATCTGCATCGTCTGGGCACAGAGCATGTGAATCATGTGTGTCCAGTCGACTGGCTCCTCGAACGGGCGCGGGAACACCGGGATGAGAATTGGAAGACCGAGTTCATCGGCGATATAGCGACCGGATTGCTCCTCGATACGTTGTCTGGCCAGTTCGAGGTGGCGGTCGAACTCCTCGATGAGTTCTCCGACGTTGTGTGGTTCGACCAGAATCGGCCGCTTGTCGTCGTCACGTGACGACGCATCTTCGGCCGTACGCTCCTCGTCGACACCCTCGGGAACCGCAAGATAGTACGGGTAATTGAATCCACGCTCGGGGTCGGCCTCGACCAGCGTCGGCCTGTCCGACGTGAGGCCCTGATCGGTCGTGTTGCTGCTCGCCACTGCATCACTGTTGTCGGGCATCGCTACTCAATCTGAGGGGTTACAGCCCTATAAGTATAATTTGAAAAACATTTCTGTAGGAAGTGGAATTGAAACGCTGTTCAATAGAAAAACTGACACTTCCACATCTTACGCGCCCAGCAGCACAATAATGAAGGGTCGTATCATGGAAAGAGAGAGTATGACAGACGAGGAGCCGACGGACGCCTTAGAAGCGACGTTCAGCCTCATCGCTAATGACATTCGATTGAACATTCTGTGGAATCTCTGGGATATCTACACGGACGACCCGAGCCCGGAGCCCGAGCCCGTTCCATTCTCGACGGTCAAAGACCGGGTCGGGGTCCGGGACTCGGGATAGTTCCACTACCATCTGGACGAGCTAGTCCCGCAGTTCGTCACCCACCACGATGAAGGGTACACGCTGACCTACGCCGGTGCGAAGGTCGTCGGGGCCGGTTTCTCGGGCGTGTACACGGACACTGGTGTGTCGCTTGACTCGCGGGCAGTCGACAAGTGCTCCAACTGTAATGGGACGCTTGAATTACGATACGAGCAGGGCCACACTGCCGTCGACTGCGACAGCTGTGGCGCGACGCGCATCATGTCCGCACCGCCGATACTCGTCGTCGCACACGACGTTGAGGAGAACCCGGAACTGCTCGGGACGTTCGCGACGACGCAGCTTCAGCAGACGATCCGTGGCTTTTGCTATCTCTGTAGCGGCCCGGTCGAAGGGACGGTCGTCGACTCGTCGCTCGACAGCGAGACTGACGACAGCGGGAACGTCAAGGTGGCCTACGAGTGTACGGAGTGTGGCGCTCCGTTCTACACCGCCGCCACGACGGCGGTGTTGGATCATCCAGTCGTCGTGTCGCTATTGCACGACGCCGGTATCGACTATCGGGAGATTCCGTCGTGGAGAATAACGCGAATACTCGATTCCGAGGAGCGTGTCAACGACGACGACCCCGTTCGCGTGGAGGTGACGGTGACCGTCGACGACGAACTGACGTTCGTACTCGACGAAAACCTCGACGTGGTCGAGTACAGCAGAGAATAATTCTGTTGACAGGGATCATTGCGCTCAACTCAGACAACCTCTGTTCGTACGAACCGCCCTGTGAGATACGCGCTGAGTATGCAGCAGGACTGCTGAAATATATCACCTAGTGAGGATTTCAACAAGGCCGAAGCTCCATCAGCGACCTACGCTGAAGCGGTGAGCTTGTGGGTAGCGAGTGGAATTCAGTCGCCTGATTTCGAGTGTAACCGACTCCGTGGTCGGGCGCAACCCCCTTACAAACACAGCATATACTGTGAGATAACCCAATGCGCGAGCTCGTAATCGAACTTCGCTATCAGCCCGACGTTGACCCTGTGATGGACACGTTCATCGAAAATGAACGCTTGGCCTCGAAAACGATTAATTTCTCAGTAACGAGCGAAAGCATCTGGAGAATCGACCGTGTCATCGGTCCAGCAGATGCTCTCGATCAACTCGAAGATGTGCTCTTTGATCCGACCGACTGCAATGAATGTCTCACCGACGAAACCTGCTCCACTGAGTGGGACTATGAGGTGCTCACTTCGACCCCGACCAGTAGAACGGTGTATACTCATGGGGTAGCGATTGAAGACTGTCACTCAGTCCCCCACCTTGCCATTGAGAACTTCGGGACTGGGCTCCTGTTTGAAGCCAAGCGTCGAGAGGATAGGTATGTCTGGCGTGTGCTCTCACCAACTGAAATCCGTGCTGGACCGTTCTACGAATCACTGAGTGCAGATCTGACGGACGGTATTGATGTCCAACTCACCCAATTGTCCGAACTCACGGAATGGGAAGACGATGTACTCTCGCTTGTGGATCTTCCGTACGAGCAGCGGCATACGCTCGAGACCGCCGTCGAACAGGGGTACTATGAAACCCCGCGCGAGATCAATACCGCAGAACTCGCAGACCACCTCGATATTCCGCGATCGACGCTCCAGTACCGACTGCAACGTGCAGAAGCGTGGTTAGCGAAACTCTTCGTGGATAGTCCGTGAGAGGCGTCAGTTTACAGTGAGGACCACCTTGCCCCGTCCGTGGCCCTTCTCCACGAGACGATGGGCTTCAGCAGCTTCTTCGAGTGGAAGCGTTTCTCGGATATACGGGCTTACATCGCCGTCGTCTATTAGAGCCCGGATCTGGTCGAGGTACTCCGCGTTTGGTTCAACGAACACGAGCTCCCCATCAACATTGTACTGGTCGGCCTTGTCTTGCTCTGGTTCGCGGAGTAGCGACACCAACACTCCACCGTCAGTGAGAACGTCGAACGACTTGGTGAGCGTTTCACCCCCGACCGGGTCGATCACGACGTCGACGGAATCCAACACCTCCTCGAAATTCTCCTCGCGGTAATTCACGAACTCATCGACACCGAGATTGCGGAGATACGCTTCATTACTCTCGGATGCAGTTCCGATGACGTGTGCATCGCGTTCGATCGCGAACTGGACCGCCATATGGCCGACGCCACCGGCAGCTGCATGCACTAACACCCGGTCACCGTCAGAAACGTCTGCTGCGTCGAACAACGCCTGCCAGGCTGTCAGTGATACCATCGGAACCGCAGCCGCTTCGGAATGCGAGAGTGAGGACGGCTTTCGAGCGATCTCATCGGCAGGCGCAGTTACGTATTCGGCGTACGTGCCGGCCAGTGTCGGGAAGCGGAGCATCCCGTAGACTTCCTCTCCCTCCTCCCAACTGCTGACGTCCTCACCAAGCGCTTCTACACTACCGGAAACATCCCAACCAGGCGTAATCGGGAAGGGGACGTCCTCATTGGCGTTGCGGACGTTCTGTCCAAGTCCGACGTTCTCTGGGTCTCGGGTCTTCCAATCGATCGGATTCACTCCTGCGGCTTCGACACGGAGCAAAACCTCATCGGCTGCGGGCTCGGGGACCGGGGCCGTTTCGTCTTCGAGAACCTCTTCGTCACCAAGTTCATGATAGCGAACGGCGTGCATCGAGTCAGTCATCGGTTGCGTCCGTTGATAGGGAAGTAAAGAGAATAGTCGTTTGTTTGGCTTTGGCTAGTTAGTATCTTGGCTATAGACAAACTATACAAATTGGTCGGCTGGCGTTCGGCCGGGCAGCAGCGAGCACTCCCGGATCGTCGGCGTACCAAGGTGGTCAAGATGATATGGTGATTGACGCGCTCTTAGAAGGTATAGAATGAGGATGGTTGCCCTGTAATGACGATGAACGCCATTCCGAGAATCCCGAATACGACCAACCCGATTGCGTAGAAGAAAAATTTGAGGTCAGATTCCAGTGTCGTTGGGGTCTGATTTTCGTCGGCTGGGTCAACGGTTGTACCTGTCACGCCTGTTGGGTCTTCATTCGCAACAACGGCAGCCCCCGTTCGAACGCTCCCAGACCCATTCAGCGAGTACACGACAAGTAAAACTCCAATTAGAACAGGACTAAAGAGAAGCGCCAACGAGCGGACGGTAAGAGCAGCGGCGATAACAACGGCAACGGTGACGCTACCATATCCAAGGCTATAGCGGAGGCCACACCGACGAATAAGTGACCAATCTACCATAATAACAAAACATGTTAGCCAACAATAAATTTTGCTGTGGACGGGGTGGGTCTGTACACAGTGCTGCAACGGCAACCAGCCACGGTGGGGTTTGACTCTCACACTGTAACGAGCACGTCTATAATCTCCTTCGCCACGATCTCCCCCTCTTTCACGACTATCTCGGGCACGTGCGCAAGGTCCTCGATTGACGACTGCATCAATCGAGTCCCAAGCTCGTTTTCGACATTTGATAGGGTTTCTGACAGTCGGTGCTATAGTTAACAGCATCTCGATGAGAGTGATATCACTTGACGGGTGTCCGTAGCCCTAGGACACCACGTGTCCAGTGAACTCGACGCTCACCACCCCAAAACACCCCCGGTCGCGAGTGATATCACAATGCCGGCTGTTGTTCTCGTCCAGACTCTGCGAACATCCATGGGGCCGGTGGAAGCAACACGAGACGCTCACGCCAGTCAGCCGTCGATTGCACGCAGAACGAGAAACCACACGCAGAGCGGACAGAGAGTGCCGTTCCGGACTCCCAGTGGTCGTCCGTCACTCCAATCGATGTCGTACGGACGTCTAGAGTCACAAGCCGTATAAAGGTTGCTCGTATAGACAGTTAGATTAAGTTTCTTTACGAGGGAATCAGCATGTGATTTCGATCGGTGTTACCGCCGACGAGCATGGTCAGTGGTACATTCCACCCCCGTCCCGGGGGTGGTATCGGCGTGAGTTGGACGACGAGAACACCCGGGGTTGTGATATCACTGGCATTGAGGGGACTGTCACCGAGTAATGAGACGTCCGAGAGTATGCTAGTTTGTTGTGAACGGTCGGCGCGAGGTGGAGAAAGGCACGCAATCGCCTGAGCAGTCAGAGGATTGTCTGCGAGGATTCGTCAAACGTGACGCCGACCCCTGCTCCGACAGGGGGCGGATCGGTGGTGTAGGCGTCGATCGTTTCGTCGTCGAGAGAGAGGGAGACGCGGAATGCTGCGTCTTCTCGGACGACCCGTTCGACGGTGGCAGTGACGTCGGCGGTGCCGTCAGTGACGTCGGTGGTGCCGTTCTTGATAGTAATGTTTTCGGGGCGGATCGCCAGCCACTCCGCGTCGTTAGGAGGGCTGACAGCGTCGCGGATCCCGTCGGCAGCGAGCGAGATGCAGTTACTCCCGGTAAACCGCGCGACGAATGGTGATGTTGGATGATTGAATATATCGTTGACTGTCCCGCGTTGGACGATGGTGCCGTCGTCTAAGACGAGAATCCGGTCTGCTAGTGTCCGAGCGGTCGTCCGGTTGTGTGTCACGTACACGGCAGTCACGTCGTCTAGCACGTCAAGCATGTCCCGTCGGAGACGAGTGCGGGTGGGTACGTCGAGTGCGGAGAGCGGTTCGTCCAACAGAAGGACGTCAGGCGTGACGTACAGTGAGCGTGCGAGTGCGACTCGCTGTTTCTCGCCGCCCGAGAGCGTCGGCGGATACCGGTCGGCGAGGTCGACGATACCCAGCTCTGACAGAAGCCTGTCAGCATCACCTGTTTCATCACAGTATCGACCGCCGTAACGGACGTTCTCGGTTACGGTCATGTGGGGAAACAATGCGTAGTCCTGGAATACGAACCCGAAATTGCGGTCTTCGGGTGCCGTATCGGTGAGGTCCGTGCCGTCGAGTGTGATTGTTCCTTCGTGGGGGTGGAACCCGGCGATCGTTTCCAGGAGCAGTGACTTTCCGCTACCGCTGGGACCGAGGATGACCACTGTTTCGCCGCTTTCGACCTCGAAGGAAGATGCAGTCGTGAATTCCTCTGCACCGGGAGCAGTGAACGTTGCCGCGAGATCGATCGAGAACGTCACGGCATCCCTCCAGTTGCCGGAGTATCGCTGTACGCGAGCCAGCGGATGATGAGGAAGGTGATTGTCGAGAAGACAAGCAGTATGAAGGTGACCGCACCGCTCTGTTCGAGGCCGCCTGAGAGGTACGCTCTCCGAATGAACACGGGAGCGTGCTGAGTCGTCACTGTATCGCCAGCCGGCGGGTAAAAGAAACTGACACTGTAGGCAACGATGGCCACCGCTCCGAATTCGGAAACAGATCGAGCCCACGCGAGCACACCGCCGGTGAGAATCCCACGGGCCGCCAGCGGTGCAGTAACTCGTCGGAATGTCTCGAAGCGGTTCGCCCCGTGGATCCGTGATGCGTACTCCACGCGAGTATCGATCGCCTCAAAGGCCTCGCGCGCGCTGTTGACTGCAAACGGGGCACTGACGAACACCATCGCTAAGACGAAGCCGACCATGGTGCCGAGGAGCGTCAGTTGTGGGAACACACCGCCTTCGCCGAATCCGAAGAGGACGATGATACCTGCGGCGGAGTGTGGCACGACGAGCGGGAGGTCGACGAGACTCTCGACGATCGACTGGCCGGGGAACCCCTGCGAGAGAACGAGTGCAAGTGGAACACCGAAAATGACACTCACCAACGCCGCTATCAGGGGACCGTACACTGACAGATAGAGCATTCGGTGGACCTCCGGATCAAGTGCTTGTTCGACGACGAGCGACGGCTGTTGACGAGCAACGAACATCGCCAACGGTAGTCCGATGGCGAGCAAGAGGACGCTCCCGAAAACGGCGGCCGTCATACCGAAGATACCTTCGTCCGCGGCATAGGCGGTCCCGAGGACACTCACTATTACGAACCCCGCATATGCAGTCGGAATACCGGCAGCGTACGTCGCTGCAAACGCGACAAGTTGCACGAGAATGAACGCCAGTATTAGCGAACCTCGCGGGAGCGACTCGAACAGGTCGCGCTTGCCGGCATCGATATCTGCCGTCTGTGGTGCAGTCATGAGGGTGAAAGGTGGTTAGCGTGTGACGCTACAATTTTAGCGGTCCGAGGCTCGACTTCGCGTTCGCGTGCTTCAGCACGTTCGACGGGACAGCGTCTTTGCTCGAAGCCGGGACGACGGCGGGGTCGACCGGAACAAGTCCCTTGTCCTTGAGAATCTCTTGGCCCTGGCCATTGATCATAAATTCGACCCACTTAGAACCAAGTTTCGATGCTTCGGCGACGCTGGGCACAGTGATTCCGTATGCAATTGGCGCCCCGGTGAAGGTGCCGGCATCGGTTTCGACCTTCGCCTTGGAGTAGTGTTTGGCATATTTGCTAGTCGCCTTCGAGAGGTCGACCTGCGGCTGGAGGTCGATATAGGGCATGTCCGAGGTGGAACTGATCGACTGGTAGTAGAGCGCGTAGTCGAGCTTGCCACTCTTCAGTTGGCCTTCGAGGTTCGTTTCCGTGCCGGTCGGTACTGTCGAGTTCTTGCGTAGCTTCTTGTAGGTCGACTGGTCGTACAGCTTCGAGCCCTGGAAGGGGATTTTGCCCAGTTGCTGCGTCATGACGGCACGGTAGCCGCTAGGATCCACCGCGGGATCGGAATGACCGATTGTTACGCCGTCACGCGATAGTACCTCCCACCAGTTGTCTTTGCTGATGTCATCGGCTCCTTTCGAGTCCTCTCGGTACTGAATCGACATCGAGTTGGTAGTGAAAATGCTGTACCAATCGCCGTATTCGGACAGGACTCGATTGCGGATAAGCCGAAAGTCAGAGACCCCGAGGACGTCAGCTTTCCGCCCGAGCTTGGTGATCTTTTTTGTTGACGCGACTGACCCTTTTGCTTCGCGGTTGACAGTGACGTCGTATTTTTCCTCGAATTTCGGCTGGGCAGCGCTGAATGGAGTTTCGAGACTTCCGGCATGGAAAATCGTCAGTGAGTCAGCCATCGACGACTGCGACCCAGACGAACTATCCGATGTACCCGTCGTCGTATCGGTGTTGCCGCCGTTACCGCCCTGTATACCCGTACAGCCGGCCAGGGCGACCGCTCCGGCTGCACCGCCTGTTTTCAGGAACGCCCGTCGAGAATGTCCAGTAGCGACATCGTGCCATTCACGCTGCTGTTGTTCACGTCGTTGTTTCGTCATGGATACATCCCCGTTCTATCTGAGATGGCATAACGGTTTTCATACCGGTCCGAATAGTAGAACCATGGATGTCCAAACGAAGTTCGACACATACATCGGAAGCGACGGCGTGGCACTGGACGCACGCGATGTCGCGCTATTGCAGGCAATCGATTCCAACGGATCGTTGAACGCCGCCGCCGACGACCTCGGACGGTCGTACGGCCACTCACAACGACGAATCGTCGAACTGGAGGAAGCATTCGGGTCGCTCGTCGAACGTCAACGCGGCGGTACCAACGGTGGTGGAAGCACACTAACCGAAACCGCAGAAAAGTTGCTCGCGCAGTTCGAGCGTGCACAAACAGGTTTCAAGGGAGTCGCCGAAATCACCGAAAACGTCCTCACCGGCACCATCACTGAGCGCGATGGCGAACTCGCAACCGTCGAAACGACGGCCGGTCTTCTGCGAGCACTCATCCCACAGGATAGTGACGGAGAGGTGGAGTTGATGCTTCGCGCGGATGCTGTGACAGTGAACGATCCCGCAGACGTCCCGCTGCCGGAAAATACGAGCGCCCGAAACCGCTTCAACGGTACAATTGTCGATATCGAGGACGGCGAGCGTATCCATCGTATCGCGGTCGATATCAATGCTGACGACCCGTTGGCTGTAATTATTACAGAAGACAGTCGTGAAAAGCTTGGCCTCGCTGAGGGCAGCGAGGTCGTCGTCTCTTTCAAAGCTACTGCAATCCGTGGCATTCCTGTGTAGTCCAGGTGCTCGCGAACGGCGAGACGACGATCGAAGAACTCCATCTCAAGGTTGACCCCGACACATCGATCGGCGAGTACGAGCCCGACTCGTACTATCTCACGGTCACACCCGACGACCTCGCCGAACCTGGCCCAGAACTCGACTGGGAGACACTCCGGGACGCAGTCGAGAATCCCGAGGACGGCGGCTACTGGAACGACACCCTCGAAATCCACGAAAGCCGCGTTGGCGAAGACGTCCTGAAGGCGAGCCACCGACCCGCCGCTCGTATCCTCTCCGGTCTTGCACGCTCACAGGCCTATGAGAACGGCGTCGTTCCCCGGGAGACGATCGACGACCTCGTCGACACCTACTGTCTCCACCTCACCAACCGTGTCGCAGACGCCGAACAGGAACGCGGCAAGGAACACATCCGCGAGACGTACACGGACCTCATTACTGACCAGCTCTACGAGAATCCAAGTCCGACCGCCGATTCGTACTACTGCAGCACGGACACGCTCCAGACGCGGCTGCAGACGGAGCTAGACACCGCACAGTCTGTCGCCGAGCGCGCCGACATGTCACCGACTTCGACGCCTGGAAACCGACTAACGCCGACGACGACGATGAGACCAACGAGCTGCGCGAGGAGTGGGAGCGTGATCTCGCCCGCTGGCTCACCGATATCGCTCGCGCAAAGCACGCCGGACGTACGTACGCTACTGAACTCCGTTGTGGTGACTACGAAATCGACCACGCCGATGAAAGTATGACTGCGTTCGATGCGATGCACGCTCGCCTACACGATGCGCTCGAAGCAGTCGACGATCTCCCAGCGGACGTGACTGCCGACATCATCGATCGACTTGACGATGCGGTTGTTGCCGCCATCGCCGGCAACTAATCGGCGCAAGACGACGACAGCGTTCGCCCGAGTGCCCGTAGCGTCAGCGGTCGCCAAGAGAACGCAGTCTTCCAATAGGTACCCAGAGCACACCGAACGGGTGCCGCTGAGCGACTGCTAAAGAGACGTGTTGCTGGACTCGGTCACAGAGTACGGATCCAGTCGGAGTTGGGTGTGAACGGCAGGTGACGGGGTCTATCTTTAATCAGCGAGAGAATCCCGCCGTGTACGGCGGGAGTAAATCTGACATCCCCCACACAACCCACGCATCGACACTAATACGGATATTGAAGGAGTATCGGTTCAGAATATGACGTACACCGAGGCGGTCACACCGCCCACTTAATTGCACACTATCGGGACTCCGAGGCCCAGACCGTTCAAGACATCCTCTTGAACCGCTGTGGTATCTCGGTCAGCAAGATACCTCCGAGTCCTATGCCGGGATAGGAGTACCGGCGGTGTGGCCCCGCCATCGACCCGTCATGCCAACGGGTCGGAAACCAGCAACTAGCCCACCCCAGCGGTGCGGTGCCGTGGGACGCCTCGCCGGGTACGGCGAGGAGGAGGTCACGGACGGGAGTACGACCTTGTAGCAGTTGAAGACTTGAACGTGAAGGGGATGATGGAGTCGTCGTCGAACAGCCGCACCACCGCGTCTGCCGCGTGGCGGACGTTCCTCTCGTTGCTCGAATACAAGTGTGAACGAGCAGGAACGCACTTCGTGGCGGTCAACCCGAGAGGGACGACCAAAGAGTGCGCGTCATGCGGCATCTCGACGGACAAGCCGCTATGGGTCCGTGAACATTCCTGTCCATCGTGCGGGTTCACCGCCGACCGAGACTGGAACGCGGCGTGGAACATTCTGTCTCGCGGCCTCGAAGACGTAGGAGTGGGACGCTCCGAATTACCGCCTGTGGAGACTGCGCTCCCGACGGAAACTACTCCGGTTCCTTCACAGCGCGTCATCGAAGCAGGAAGCCCCACCCTCACGCGCGAGCCGTCAGGCGAGCGGTAGGGTGGGGTAGTTCACAATCGCTGACTAATCCGGGAGGTGGTATCCGAGCAAGCGGCCCAGGCCAGCTAGACTCTTAAAGACCCAGTGTGGGGGGCTCACTGCGTATATGTCCTCCTCGTGTTCCGTCGTCAGCATTGCTAACAGCACGATGTCTTTGAAGCCCTCCGGAGGCAATGACACCCCCTGCTCCGTGACGAGCTGATGGAACCGCCGGAAGAACGCCTCGTGCTGTAGTGCGGGCTCGTGGACGTTGATGATCTCGACGGGGGTCGCGTTCCTGAACGTGTGAGCCGTGCCCGGAGGAACTGTGTGTTCCTCACCAGCCGTTACCTCCATCCATTCCCCATCTACGTACACTTCCAACACACCTGAAACCACTTCGTAGCGCTCTTCGGCGTGTGGATGGGTGTGGACGAACGGGCCGTCTTCGGGGACGTCTTCGATCTCAAATCGCATTTCCAGCAGTTCCCCGTCCGTGTCCGCTGTCGAACGCGTGATTTCCCAGCGGCCAGGGAAACCGCCCCAATCGAGGACGCGATCCTGCTTGCCGCGATCTACTGCCGTCATGGAGTTACCCCCGTGGTACACTCTCTGTTCGGCATCGATTTGCTTGTCATAGTCATTCGTCACTTCCTGTGCCGTCCGTTCCGCCGCTTGTGTCGCCTCGAGGCACCTCCGCGTAACGGACACCACAGTGCCGGATTGTGCTCTGATACGAGCAGCTAGTGCTAGCGCTGAGATCAACTTATGTGTTTGGAGAAGAACATTTCTCTAACAGAGCCAGACGTGTCCGGATTACGAAACAACGGTGTCAGTCCGTGGCTCCCGATCGAACTCGACGATGTTCATCTCGTCGTCCAACGTGAGAGTGAACACCGTCGTCTCGACCTCGATACAAAGCGATACGCGGAGAGGCTCCATCGAGACGTTGGTCTCGACGTTATTCTGTAGCAGTTCGATGGCGTCGTCGACCGCCGGTGAGTCGGTGTCCAACTCGGGATTGCCGGTCAGTTCGGTCGCTAAGACGAGACCAGTCGCAAACATCTCGACCGGTAACCGCTTGGCGAATCCACAGGTGCTACATCTCATATCTGCCCAGACCGGAAACGGCGTTCCACAGGTGTCGCAGGCGTGCCTCCCATCACGTTCGTGCACGTCACAGACTGTCACCGACGACGAGATCGGCCCTGCACACTCCCGACAGATGCCGTACATTAGATACGTTATGTCCAGAGCACACCGATAGAGTCCGGCTGCGAGCGCTTGCTCAGTGTTTCGGGTCGTCAGCCCTGCTGCTGGATAGTTCGTGAGGAAGAGCGTCCCCGTCGGCGCTTGATCGCCGAACAACCCATCGCACTCGGTACAGCCGACTCGCAGCCACTGATCCTCGTAGGTGGCCGCAACGGTTGCCCCGCACAACGGACAATTCTCGTCGAGTTCCTGAGAGAAGTCAAGGCTCTCCGCTCCAGAAACGGCTATCACCGTTCTGGCGATCTGCTTTCCTGCACTGCTCAACCGGTATCCGTCGTCAGTTCGGCGGACGAAGTGAGGAGCGAGTTCCGAGAGGTGGTAGTTGAACTTCCCGTTATCATCGACGTCAACCTCGTTTTGCAACTCGGAATACGACACCACTTCGACAGCATCAGAGCCGTCGTCGTACACGTGGGCGGCACCTGCCCGCCAGAGCACGCGGATGATCTCTAACCGGATTTCGTTCCCCAGAATGGCGAAGGCCTCGTCCGGGGAAAGCCCGTCCAGTTCGAGATCAGGAGTGAACCGAGTCTGAGTCATGGTACCAATACACGCTACAGACTCATTAAACGCACCTCCAGACCGTTCACGGGAGGCTGAGAAAGGTACAAGATACGCGTCCCGTACTCAGCACGGTCACTGAATCGAACCTTCATCCACTAGATAATGTCGGGTATGGCCTTCGAGCATGGGGGCTTCCACCCGACGGTCACCTCTGACGAGAGCCAACATGGGTCGTGTCCTTCCCGTTCTACGGCCCTTTTGCATCCTGATCCCCTCCGTGCCCGGTTCTCGACCAGATCTACAGGTGAGACGGAACTATCCCTGGTAGTATTTTCATCCACAACAAGATTTTACTTTTTGCAAGTTGGAATGCAATTGTCGAGGCCGCCCATGCCGTTGGATTGATCCTCGACATCTGCAAAGTAGTGCTGTCTCACAGGAGCATGGACTGCCTGCCCCATGTCTCCACGCTCTCTGTCATCGTCGTCATGAGGGTTCGCCCCCGACGAACCTACTCCAGTACAAGAGACGAAAAGACAGGGACACACTCGGCTATTACGCTAGAATTCACAGACTGGACGGAAAGTGATGAGAGCCTCTAGTTCTCCGCTCAACGCGTCCTGGTACATCCTGCATGCCGAGAATGACAACTGTCGTGTGCCGGCGACGCTGGCGGCGCTGCTCGACCGAGCACGAGGGCCCGTTATCGGTGACAGTAGTGTTGATTACGAACAAGCAGCCGTGAGGAAGTGCACGGAGCGGTGGCAGATCACAGTGGGTAGTCGCTCTGTGAACTACCCTACCCTACTCACTCGCCGCTGACGCGGCTCGTTCCTTGAGGGGAGGGCTACCATTTTCGGTGGACGTGGGGCTGTGGGCCTGCAATAGAACGTGTATGAACAGATGATGACGGCGCTGTATCCCAGCCCTACTGCGCTACTCGCTCCGCTGCGTTGCTCGTTGAGGACGGGGGCTTAGCGCCTGTATTCAGCTAAACTGGCAGAAACTGTTGAAACCGTTCACGAAACGAAACGACACTAGGGGTCTAATACCAGCCCATGTCTTGGCGGAACTGCATCGAGCAGCCTCGTCGGTACATGGTGACTCACATTGACGGCGGCGCTCAGATGCAGATGCGGGAGTACAAGCACCTACCCATCTGCCTACGCTCACCGCATCACCACCTCCTTCCATCTCCTCTACACATGGCGACTGACGTTGGTATCCATCAAATTGCGTCAGAATCAGCGCTGATCGAACAGCGGGATGGTGACCGTGAACGGAGGCTATTCTCCTGCCTCATCCGAGGTCAGAACGGGAGTCCACGCTGAATCCCACGACTTTAGTCGTGGGTAGCTCAAAGCGGTTGAAGCGAGCTTGTACGGTATTTTGGCTTGATGAAGAGAACGACCGTCCACTTTGATGTAGTTTGCGGTGGAGCGTTGTGGGGAGGGAGAGATGGGTGAGTGATCCAGTACGCATAGTTACTGAAAGTCGAGGCGTTGAGGCTATTCGATCAGCGTATGGGTATTTTCGGTCTCTTCCTGAGCTCACTACTACAGTATTGTTGGGTGGTTTGCTATGGGGGTATGGAATTTGGCTGGTGCTTCCCTCTGTGTTTGTAATGGGAATCTATATCCGAATTTTGCAAAATACGTCGGGGATTTCGGCAGCTGATCCTCAAGAGCCGTCGTTTACGAATTGGCCGCAGCTTCTCAGTATTGGAGCCAAATCCTACATAATATGGTTTACATACCTGGCGATAGCATTAGTGGGTAGTCTCCCAGCTAGCACATCAAATAGGCAGAGCGCAGAATTATTTCTCGCTCTTTTCAGCTCATTAGCTGGCGCAAGCCAATTTCAATTACTAGCAAATATCACAAATACAGGAGAAACAGCGCTACGAGAATCAATCGCCTTTTCGAGCATCGTCTCTCCAAAGGCGCTCTTGTTCTTGATAGGTATGTATATCGCTCCTGCAGCGATGATTGCCTTTTCTGAAGAGAATTCTCTCCGCGCAGGGTTCGACTTTTCAGAAATAAAGAGTATACTGGAACGCGAATATTATGCCAAGCATTGGGTACTCTTCATGCTATTTTGGTTGCTCAGTACCATAACACTCTGGTCCCATACCGGGCTATTAGAATCTTCAACTCAGCCGGTTCTTATCGGTCTTCTCAGGGAGTCGATTGAATTTCTTCGTGGATTTTTAAGCTTCATAATTTTGTCGATGGGTTACATCATTCTCGGACAATCACGAGCACACGATACAGAACGAACAGTAGGCGACATCGGGATGGAATATTTAGCAAGTAACAGATTCACTCAGTTGGTGCAAAAAAGCGACAGAGTTTCTCGAACGTTCCTAATTGGTGTTGTTCTTACAGTATTTCACAGTCTGCCGTCCGCACTGTTTCTTAGCGGCTATATCGCTCAGCTCCTTCGAACAGTGCTTAAAGACGAAGACCAACTACCGACATTCAAAAACTGGAGACAAATCCTAAGGGATGGATCAATCGTATTTGGCGTCTGGTCAGTATTTGGATTTCTATCTGCGTTCTTCCTTGGGTTTCTCACTTTATATACTCCATCTTCAGTTGAAGATTTGTCGATCGAATTTCGCCCCGGCGAGCAGATAGATTTCGGCGATCTGATTACAACTGCAACATTCACGATTGGATCGCCAATCGATGCACCGACCATGGCTCGTGATCTCTACTCTTTTTTCTGGTTCGATCTACAAGATATGGTGGGATCTTATATTCCAATTGTTAATAGGACTGTTCCAGCTGTTCTCGTAGACCATTGGTGGATATTTCTACTACCTGTCCTTCTTTCGTATTTCACTCTCTGGTATTTTCTCCCAATCATATTGTGTATCTATGTATCCGATACAGATATTCCAGTCTATCGTGCACCAATAGAAATAAAGAAAGTAAGCATGAGTCGTGTCTACTTCAGTAACTGGCTGATCGCAGCCTCCTATTGGTTGCTTATTGCATTTCTCTTCCAAGTATGGAATTGGTGGCGAGTAGCTCCAGTTAGGGCAGAAAAGTCGGATACTGTCCCCATCATCTCTTTTAAAGGGTTTTCACTATTAGAAGTACCTTCGAATCTTGGCCTCCAAAGCAGTTTCTTACTATTTATAATATCTATACCCATATTCTTTCTAATAATTGAATCATACCTGAAAATAGGGTACGGAGTCAAACATGGACTCAACAAATAAAACGATACACAATGTTCGCAGCTACTGGTCGCCTCTTACCAGCGTGTGTGGTTTGCGTCATCGAGTGTTGGCTTCCTCCCCGACCTCAAGGGCCAGGGTATCCGCCTCGCAATTCTATGAAGAGATGGATGTTCTGCGACGATACCAACATTCGGAGTGGAAAACTCTGCGCGCGAAAAGCCGTTTGTTAGGAATCGGTGTCAGCGGTCGTTCATCCGGCGGCTTCTTGACTCATGAACGTTCGATGCCCGGCGAGATAATCGTACGTTCCCCCAAGTACGAGTCCATAGAGG
>NZ_JBPBWC010000025.1:0-71900 GCF_050954125.1 Halomicrococcus pelagicus
ACTGTCGCCCGGCGGGCACCGACTACCGTCGCTATCGTCCGTTAAGAGAACAACGTTGGTCTCTCGATTTCGCTGATCATAGTGGGAGTCGCCTGGAGCACCTCAAGTGCACCCTCATAGTCTACAGGCGGAGCAGGCCGAGTGCCTCGGGGTCGTTCGAGAGAGCTTCGCTCTCTCGTGATGACGAGACGCCGTCGGCGTCTCGAACCACGTGACCCCGAGGCGGTTCACCAGATAAGAAATCAGGATTTTGCTTCGAAGACCAGACTGGTCGGCGTCTCGGCCGCCCGGCGGAAGTGCGTGAACCCGCCTCCGGTGACGACGTCTCGGGTTCGGTCCTCGCCCGCCTGCGCGCCGAGCCCGTACCCGACGTCTTGACTGAGCGAATTTGGCGTACAGGCAAGTGTCGAAATAGAGTATCCAAGGCGGCCAAATGGAGTAAGATTGTTTTCGACCCGGTCATTGGCATACGGTTCGACGATCATCCACGCACCGTTCTCACTTAGTGTCTCTCGAACGTGAGCAGCCACCCCAACGGGATCTCCCATATCATGGTAGCAGTTGAACATCGTAACGAGGTCGTAGTCGGAGCCGGTGTACTCCCTCGCGGTCGCCACTTCGAAGCTAACACGGTCGGCCACGCCCGCCGTTTCCGCCCGCTCGCGCGCCACCTCGATCGATTCCTCGTGGTAGTCGACGCCGACGACTGTCGAGTTGGGGTACGCTTCGGCCATGCGGATCGTCGGCGCGCCGTGACCACATCCCACGTCGACGATCCGCCCGCCTGATTTCAGCCTAGCATCAATGCCATCGAGCGCTGCGATCCAGTCGAGTAGGAACGCTCCGTATGACGGCCCGAAGAAGCGTTCCGTGCCATGGAACACATCCTCGTCATGTTCGTGCCAGCCGATGCCCTCGCCCGTTCGGAAAGCCTCCTGGAGTTCGGGACCTATCTTGGCCACTGACCCGACCAGTTGGAACGCACCGGGCATGAACACAGGGCTCTCCTCGTTGGCCAAGATGTGCGCCTGCTCCGGGGTGAGGTAGTATCGGTCAGTCTCAGGGTCGTAGGTCACGTACCCGCCGGCGGCCTGCGAGCGTAACCACTCCCGAACGTAACGCTCGACGGTTTCGGTTTTTTCAGCGAGTTCAGCTGACGTGAGCGGCCCCGCGTCATCAAGTGTCGCGTAAAGTCCGAGGTCGTCACCGATGACGGCGAGTGCGGCATGGACCGTTGCACCGAGATCGACGAGGGACGTCTCCACGAGTTCGCTCAGTTTCTCTTCGTTTATCGGATCCGCTTGAGTGTCGGTTCCCATGTTGCTCACTTCCTGGCGCCGAGCGAGATGCTCTTCACGCCGTACGTCTGACATGCATTCACGGCCTGATCCGAGATGAATTCGTACTGGGTGTTGTCCCGGACGTCGGTCACTTCGAATCCGGTCTGTTCGATGAGCGCCGTGTAACGGTCGACCTGCTCGGCCCCACCGATACAGGCCGCCCACAGGTCCTCGTTGTTCTTGATGCTCTCCGGCATCTGTGAGTCGCTGATGATGTCCGAGAGTGCGAGTCGACCGCCGGGCTTGAGCGCGCGATACGCTTCCTCGAACACACGTTCCTTCTCTGCGGAGAGGTTGATCACGCCGTTGGAGACGACCACGTCGAACGACTCATCGTCGAAGGGGAGCGCTTCGATGTGGCCGTGTCGCACATCGACGTTGTGAAATCCGTTCTCCTCAGCCAATTTTCGGGTCTTTCGAACCTGTTCGTCGGTCATGTCTACGCCGGTAACCGTTCCGGTTTCGGTGACGTTCATTCCGGCGACGAACAGGTCCATTCCCGAACCGCTGCCGAGGTCAAGTACGGACTCACCGGGTTGGATCGTCGCCAGATCGAAGTGGTATCCCACACCGGCGAATGAATCAATCGCCGGATCGGGAACGTAAGAGAGATCTTCTGGATCGTATCCGAGTCGTTCGGCCAGATCTCTGCCCATTTCGAAGTGGAACTCCCCGTCGGAGAACTCCGCGACGTCGCGGTACATCGACTTGACCTTTCGTTCGAGTTTGTCCGTGTCTAATGATTCACTCATTGTTGTTCACCAATCAGTCGTCTCCCGCCGCTTCGGCGGGGGTCTTGATGCTTAGCTGGATGTCCTGAGCGAGTGAGAGCAGCGTGTAGACGGGCGCTCGTCGTGCCCACTCATCGATCAGGTCGTCGTCGATGTCCTCTCCATCAATTTCGACCTCCGCGGTCAGATTCTCGTACACCGAGTCGGCCTCCTTGAGTTCAGCGAGACTAAAGAGGACCGCTGGATCGAAATCTGTCCGGACGCGCGTCTGAAGATGGTCGATGTCGACACCGTTCACGGCGGCGTTGATGGTGATGCCGACATTGATACAGGCGGCGAGCGCAGACAGTGCTGCTTCGATAGGTTCGATTCGATCGGTCGCGCCGACCCACCCACCAGCATCCAGCACTTCCTTCCAGGCGCCGTACGGAACGGTGTATTCACGCGTCTCGCGAGCGATGGTCTCGCCGCCGAGATCGTAGCTATCGATCTTTGCCAGGCTGTGAGCGGCCGTCCCCTCGTAGGTCGCGGACGCCCCGAGGCCAAGCTGGACAGCTTCAGGATTCTCGGCTGCGTGTTCGGCGAATCCTTCGAGTGTTTCGAGGTCGATCCCATGCATAGTTTGCCGGTCGTCAGTCATTGTTTCGCTGTACCTCCCGACAAGCGGCACAACGACTCCTGAGACGTTGTAGCTATTCCGTGCTATTTCGGCAGGTCCTGCCATTCGTTCAGCCACTGTACACGCGTCAACAGTTGCTCACTGAACTCTGCCGAGAAATCGATCGCCCAACCAGTCTGTCCTGCGAAGTAGAAGGGGGGACACCGAGCAACTGGATGGATATTGCACTCACGCGACCGGGAGCGTCACTCCATGTAGGCTTCAGGGGTGACCGGTCGCGCGTCGATCTCGAAGGATGCATACGTCGATTCTGCCCACTCGCGGATAGCCGGAACGTCGGTGTCGATCAATGCTTGGACCGACCCACTGTCCTGCTCGTAACAGCTGATGATAACACGGGTTTCTAGAAGGCCAATTCCGCATTGGGGGAGTTTGTCATGCTCGAGAACCGTGAAATTGTCCCGTTTCTCCATCTCTAAACTGCGCTCGGGATACGTCGTGATGAAGTATGCATGACAACTCGGTCGGTCGATCAACGTCATGTCTACTCCGGCGTCTATCAACGAGAGGAGCGCGTCAAAGCAGGGCTCCATCAAGGCAACCTCAGGTCGAAGATAGCGGACCTCGTTCGTCTGCTGGAGAAGCGACTTGAATCGGTTCACAGGACGGTAGGGTGAATCGGGCTCCGGAAGTGTGACAGTCAGCTCAGACCATGTCTCGGTCGGGAGTTCAATCACCTCGTCTGGAAGCCAGTGCCAGATGTCACGTAACTTCTGCTCGGTTTCGGAAAGCTCGATCAGATCCTCCATCCCGGTCGCGATGGCCTCTCCCAACCGTGTTGCCACATACTGGTACCCCTCCTTTCGAACCCAGTTGCGGTCTTCGAATTCGCTCAACGTTCGTCGGACTGTCGACGACGACACTTCATTCAGCTCACAGAGTTCGGAGCGACTCCGGGGACGGTCCGTCAGCGAAACGAGCATCGGAATACGATGTTCGGATCGAGAAAGATACCCGATGTCGTCGATCGGCGTTCCATTGTTAAGAATTCCCATGCCACACCTAGCCGATATACAATAATAACTATTCGCTTTGGGGTGTGGCGACTACATCCAATGGAATACATAGGGTGTGTCACTGTCAACGACCCCTTTATCCCTTGGAGAATCCTCAGACTCGCCAAAGCAAACAGCAACAAAGTCGCCAGCGGGGGGCAATCCGGAAAATCCGGGCGAGTTTTGTTTCCACCCGACAACTGGTTTGTTCCAAACCTTTTCAGAATGCAGCTCTTATTATTGAAAAACAAGTTAGCCAGTACGTTTAAACTGGTTACGAGACTGTTAGGGTTGTCTAAGCATAGAATTGGCACCCAGCCAAGCGTAGAATCGGTACGCAACGTATGACAATTAGAGCATGACTCTACGGAAATAAGCAGAAAAATGACCGATAATAGGAATCCACAGTCCGGACTGACACAGCACAAACATTCCGAAGACGAAACGGATTGCACGCTAAAAACAGCAATCGTTACACACATTGCAGCAAAGAAAGACATCGATCCAACTACGCTTGATCCTCTCTACGACGTAATCAACCCCGAAGCTCTCGAAGCTCTCTTCG
Organism: Halomicrococcus pelagicus; assembly: GCF_050954125.1. Lineage (NCBI taxonomy): Archaea > Methanobacteriati > Methanobacteriota > Halobacteria > Halobacteriales > Haladaptataceae > Halomicrococcus > Halomicrococcus pelagicus. The sequence goes on from NZ_JBPBWC010000025.1 coordinate 4,311, forward strand.
CACCACAATTCGATGGGACACCACGAACAGATGGTCGTATAGTGTTCGCGTACAGTGGCTACCGAGTTACCGTGACGAGTGAGGATGATATCGAATCCACACCACTCGATACGACGAAGGAAAAATAGTTCCGTCCTACCTGCAGAGCTGGCAGAAAACCGGGGGCTAGTGAGTGGCGGATGCAAGAGGGCCGTGGAACGGGAAGCACACGACCCGTGATGGCTCTCGTCAGAGGTGACCGTCGGGCGGAAGCCCCATGCTCGAAGGCAATACCCGACCTCGTTTCCTAATCACGCCCGGGAAAAATAGCTAGTGGTTGCATGCAAAACTTCCTCGTGGCTCCGATGAGTGTGACGATAGACCGAGTGCAGCGTGATCTCGAGGAAACGACCGAGGCCGTCCAAGAGAATGTGAACGACCTTGCCGAGAAAGAGGAGCGGAACGCCTGCGTGCGGGCGTCTGTAATGCGGAGGGTTTCCTCTTGCTGCTGCAGTCACTACCCGTCGAAGGTCGCGAGCGGTACTTAATGACGGCGGATACGGCTGAAGATACTCCAATTTATCTATGGTTTCGACGTCGCTGGTCGGAACACCGGCAGTGATAGATCGTCGTTGACCCGTTTGAAAGTGACTTCCACATGGATGTCGGATTCGATCTCAGACGGATCGCAATCGGCGAACAACGTACAGATTCGAGGACCTTCTTTGAGGTCCACGTATCCGACCACGTACGGGAGTGCTTCCTGGAATGCCGGCAGCGTCACAGCCCTCCGAACAACTGTATAGCTGTACACACGTCCCTCCCCTTCTGCGTCAACCCACTCTAGAGCCTCGGCGCTACAGTACTGACACCACGGTCGGGGGAAGAACTGGTGCTTCCCACAGTCGGTACAGTATTGGAGGCGGAGGACGCCTCGATTCGCACCTTCCCAGAACGGTTCGGCGTACGGTTCTGCGTACTCACTCGGAAGCGGCCATCCGTCATTCATCCCTGAACCCCGCGTTTCAGAACGCCGACAGCCGAACTACGGAGGTTCTTGTCGTACGTGACGCCTCCCACACCGGTCACCAGACCGTACTCCGCGTCCGGGACCTGTCGTTCCCCGCCGTCGTGACGGAGCTGACGGATTGCTTCGACGAGGTTTTCGAATCCGCCCGCTAACCCCGCCTGACCTGCGGAGAGTTGGCCTCCGGACGTGTTTAACGGTAGCTCCCCGTCGTATCGGAGGTCCGTCGTCTCCAGGAACTGCCCACCGTCCCCTTTTTCACAGAACCCCAGGTCTTCGAGCTGCATCAGGACGACAATCGGGTAGTCGTCATACGCCTGCACGAAGTCTACTTGCTCAACTTCAACACCGGCTCGATTAAATGCTCGAGGTGCTGCCGTTCGAACCCCAGTAGTCGTCACGTCCGGCTGTTGCGAAACGTCTGGATTGTGTTGCTGGCCAAAACCAAGGGGTTCTACCGGCGTCTGATCCGACGTCGCAGCTTGATCACGCGAGGTCACGAGGAACCCGTATCCCCCGTTCACCGGTACGACGCAATCGAGGAGACAGACTGGATCCGAAATCATCTCTGCATCCATATATGTCTGGACGTCGATCCCCTCTGTCAAGTATGCGTTTGGGTTGTGTGATGCGTGCTCGCGCTGGACGACTGCAACCTCGGCCAGTTGCTCGCGAGATGTATCGTACTCTGTCATGTGAGCGGTCTGAACGAGACCGAAGTTCGAATTCGGCCCTTGGACGCCGAATGGATCCTTGTAATTTCGAATGTATCCACGCGGGTCTCGCGGGAAGAGAGCGTCAGAGTCGACATGCGGGTCGAGAGGAGCATCCGCCCCCAAACAGAGGACGGTTTCAACTTTCCCTGCCTCAATAGCCATCACCGCCTGCGACAGGACCGCGAGCGCGTTTGCCCCTCCTTGATCCTCGGAGAACAAGTAGTCGACTTCGAAGCCGAGCGTCTCGGCCAGCATTCCAGGATAGGTGTACGGCGTATCCGTGATAGTGCGGATGACGCCCAGCCCGTCGACCTCACCCTTCTCTACATTGGCATCGTCGAGCGTCAGCCTAGCGGCACGTTCATAATATTCCTCTAGGCTAGGGAAATCGTCGCTCTCAGCGCTCGGCCGGTGCTTCTGCGTCTCACCTACTCCCGTAATCACTGCTTCAGTTCCCGTCATGATGCCGGCCTCTCGTTCGAATCCTGTCCATCGACGGTTTCTCCGTCGATCTCCCGATCGGCCATCGTCTCGTTTGCCATTCGACGTTCGCCGAAGTCACCGAACTCCTCGTGCTGGCCGACCACGAAGACCTCATCGTCGCCGACGCGAAGTTCTTCCGCGAGCCCCGAGATAGACGCAAGCAATTCGGACTCGACCATGAGATAGTCCGGATCGGCGTCAGAGAGGATGTACTCGATGTCTCCCTGCGACGACCGGGCGTTTATCGGGGTGAAGGTGGCCCCGATCTTTTGGGTCGCAAAGAACAACTCGAGGAACGCAGGAGAGTTATGCCAGAGCAAGGCAACGGGGTCTTCAAGACCGATGTCCTGGTCCATTAAGCCGTTGGCGACGCGGTTGCTCCGCCGGTGAAGCCCCTCGAACGACCCCGAGGCACGCGGCCTGCTCCGCCTGTAGACCCGGCGGGCGCCGTTCGCGAGTAGCCCGGCGGTCGCGTTCCCGACGCCGGCGCCGGTCTCGAGGCAGGTCGCCTCGTCGACGGGGCGGTCTTCGAGCGCTGCCGTCACCGTCTGGGGAACGTCCATCGAGAACTCCGGGTTCAGTGGTGGAGCTGTTCCGGGACGGGGCTCTCGTCGTGGCGAGCCTCCTCGACAAGCGATCGCTGGGCCGCCTCGTCCATGCCGTCATACCGGCTCGCGGCGTCGAGTACCATCGCGACGAGCTTCGGGTCGCCGGGACTGACGACGCTGGTCAGGCCGTGCGAGGCGGCGAAATCGAACCGGTCGCGGATCTCCTCGGGCGTGTCGACGGGCTCGTACCAGTTCGCGTACGGGCGGTCCCGCTCGGGGAGTTCCTCGGTCGGCGGCCAGGACCCCTTCGCGAAGGCCTTGATGCCGAGCGTGCCGATGTTCTCTTCGTTCGCTCGCTCGAGCACTGCCTGGTAGTCGTAGTCCTCGTCGTCCTTCCCGACGACGACCGGGTTTAGCGGGAACATCACCGTCTCGAGGTCGTCGATGCGGTCGATCGCGTCGAGGATGAGCTGGGGGCTCCCGTGGCTGGTCAGCCCGATGTGATCGATGACGCCGTCGGCCTTCGCCTCCCGCATCGCCTCGAGGGCACCGTCGTCGTCGGTGATCCTGTTGAGTTCATCCTCGTACTCTAGGCCGTGGACCTGGTACAGGTCGATGGTGCCCACGCCGAGGCGGTCGAGCGACTGTTCGAGCTTCTGCTTCGCACCCTCGTAGCCCCGTTCCTGAGTCTTGCATCCGAGAAAGATGTCCTCGCGGTGCTGGCGGAGCTTCGGTCCCAGCTTCAGTTCGGCGTCGCCGTAGGCCGGGGCCACGTCGAAGTGATTGACTCCGTGATCCAAGACGAGTTCCACCATTTGGTCGGCCCCCTCCTGTTCGAGCCAGTTCAGCGCGATCGCGCCGAACGTCATCACGGTGCTGTCGTGCCCGACATCGCCCAGTGGACGCGTTTCCATACCTGTGAATCAGGAGCGGTACACATAACAGTTGGTGGACGACCCACCCATCAGGGTATTCTACCGGTCGATGAACCGGATCAATTGCTGCCGTCGGCGAAGTCCGCCCCGTTGGTACTGTGGCGTATCAGACGGCCACCCGGACGAAGTGACGGTTCCGATCGCAGTTCTCTGGTTCGTTTGGTCGACGGTTACGGACGGTGAACGGTGCGGTCGGAGCGATGTGGCCAGAACGGGAGTTCAACGTCTTTGTCCCGACAGAGAGAAGGCGAACACGGAGCGCGAATGTCCGTGTGGAGAAAGCCAGAGAGGGGGCCTGCTGCGGTCGCTACACGTCTTCTAGCGTCAGTGGCCGCTTCGCGCACCTGATCTCACACAGATCGATCTCGCGTGTCGACGTCGTTGGCTCCTCGAATGTGGACGGTGAAGTTCCCGATCTCGAACGAATCGTCGACGGCGATCACGTCACGCTGATCGTCGTCAAGGCGGAAGTCGCCGTCGTAGCCGAGTTCGTTGAAAGCGGCCTGCGGCACGAACAACGTGCTCTTATCGCCGAGAAACGGTCCGTAGGACGCGGATGCATGTGGTCGATGTGCTCGTGTCTGACGAGCACCGCGTCGCAGTCGGTTACTTCCATCGGAGATCTCAACGACGATGTCGAACAGTGTTTTGAGCGTGTTCGTCGTCTCTGCATCGTGAAGGTCAGGATCCATCGGGAAGTAGCCAATTCTGCCGGCGGCTCGTACGTGGTGGGTGACTCCCTTATACGCTGAACAGGCGCAAGACCACGCCCTGAAGGGCGTGGATACGCGCCGTAAGCCCGATTGTATTTGCTATTCTGCTATTGTGTGCGCGCGGAAACTGGCAGTTGACTCGGTGTTTGCCCCATCAAAACGTAAGCCGACTGCGCCGACTGTCGTAAAACAATCAGATACCTCGGAGTCCCGTTCGGGAGACGAGTATCGGCGTCGTGGCAGCGCCAGTGGCCGACAGTCCACCAACCGTAGACTCCCACCCATCCGAACTGACGGGAGTAACAGAGGAACCTCGGGAGGCCCGCGCCTTTAGGCGCGGGAGGATGTCACAGGAATCGTTGGATCACCCAAATGACAACAGCGGCGATGATGAGCATGACACCGATTCCTGACGTCGCTGGTTCTGGGAAGAAAAAGAGAATGCCACCAGCGACAAGCAGCAACCCTACAAGCCCTAGGCCAGCTAACTTACTGTCACGTGCCATAGTTACCGTTAATCCGCCAATGAACATATGGATTTTGGCAGATAAGTGATTCGGCGTTTGAGAAAATGCACAGATACGGTTACATCGTATAATGGGCTTGTACTTGATCCATCTGGCACTGGACGCAGAGATCATCCGCGAAACACGCATTATTATCGTACGGGCATTCACGCTTTTCGACGTCAACGGAGAGACGGCGTTTTGCGCGTTTCCATTCTTGCTCCCACTCGTGGATATTCATCTCGTCGGACGTGAAAACAATCTTGCCATCCCGATTTTCGATTTTCACAACGGTCGCTGAGGGCTGATACGGTGCTAGCGGAAGCCAACCCCTTCAGGGGTGGTGTAAGCGGTAGGCCTCGAGGAACCATTCACCGTACCATCGCTCGACGGTGATTCCCACCGCATCTGCAGCCTTTACAATCCCGGAGCTGCACACTATTCGCTGTAATGCGGCGGGTCAACACCTTCACGGTCAGCCCCCTTCGAGAGAGGGACGAGCTGATACTCTACGAGGTGCTTGATGCGTCCGCCGCGCTGTGGAACGAACTCACCTACCACCGTCGCCAAGCCTTCTTCAACGACCGGGATGTCTGGAGCGTCGACGCCGACGAGTACCGCGTCAAGTACAAGGGCGTCCTCGGCAGCGCCACCGCCCAACAGATCATCCGCAAAAGCGATGAAGCATGGCGGAGTTTCTTCGCCCTATTGGAGGACGGCGAAGCCCCGTCACCGCCCGGGTACTGGAAAGACGAAGATAGCGGCGAGCGCACGCACCAGACCCTCGTCCGCAACGATATGTACACGCTTGAGTGGGGCGAGCGATCGCGACTGGAGATCCCGGTCGGTTTCGACCTGAAGGAGAAATACGGCCTCGGCTACCACGACCGCCTCCGACTCGAAGCCCGCGGTGAGCCGCGGTGGCGTGGGGAACAGGGCCGGTTGGAACTGGTGTACGACAAGGACGCCGAAGCGTTCAGGGCACGACAACCCGTCTCCGATGCTGTTCTCCGACGGGATGAATCACTGGCCACCACGTCCTCATCGCCGGACGTGGTGGCAGCTTTGGACATCGGCGCGAACAATCTCGTCGCCGTCACCACCACTTCCGGCCACCAACGCCTCTACCACGCCCGCCCCAGCTTTCACCGATTCCGCCAAACCACCCAGCGGATCGCCGCCCTACAAGAAGCCCTCGAGTACGGCACGTGGTCGAGTCGGCGTATCCGAGAGCTGTACCGGCGGCGCACCGAGCGCGTCTCCCACCTCCAAGATGCCCTCGTCCGAGACCTTGCGGAGTGGCTGCACGGTCTCGACGTCGCCTCGGTGGTTGCCGGCGACCTCGACGACGTCCTCCAAGAGCACTGGAGTGCGCGAGTGAACGAGAAGACCCACCAGTTCTGGAGCCACGGCCGCTTCCGCCGGCGGTTCCGCGAGGTGCTGGAGGGCGAGTACGACATTATGGTACGCGAGGTCAGCGAGTCCGGTTCCTCCTCGACGTGCCCGGACTGTGGAAGCGAGAGCGTACATCGTAGTGGTGATCTGCTCACGTGCTACGACTGCAGTTTTGAAGGGCATAGTGATGTGGCGGCGAGTGAGAACCTGCTGTGTGATAGCGTTGGGTCGATGGCTCGGCCCGCGGTCTCCCGAGAGAACACGACGGAGAGGGAACACCACACGGTGGCCCGCCTCGAGTGGGACGATCACCGCTGGCAACAGCGGGGTCATTCGACCAAAGAGGAACCCGCAAACCGGAGTACCCGCAAGGGGAAATTTGCCTCCGGGGTGTCGGCATAGCCGAATCACCCACGCGGAGGAATCCCACGGCTGAAGCCGTGGGAGGAAGTCAAAACTGCAATTGTCTCCGGATATGATGAACAAGAGATGGTCTGTCGCCCCTGCTTGTCGTTGAGAACGACGACCTTGATACGACCGTCGTGCTCTTCGGTCGGGACCATCCCATTGGTCATACCATCTCCTAAAACAAGCTGTCACAAAAGTACACCCCCTACGATTGCCTGGCTGTCTGTTCTTAACGCTCGGATCAGAGTGGCGAGTTTGTGGGTGTGTCGAGCGTGGACGTCAGCTGTTGGTGTGTTTGGAGTCCCATTTGGAACCGCTGCATGATTTTTGACTGGTGTTCCGGACATGCCATAGCGACAATTGCACCGTCTTGGACCGGTATCATCGGTTGGCCTGGATTGTGTGGTGCGAGGCGACAGCTGGGACACGTGATTCCGCCGGCTGGCTGGTGCTGGAGGAGGTCGGCCGTATCGTCAGACGTCAACCCACAGATCGAGCCAAACTGCTCAAGATGCGTCTCACAGCCAATCAGAGGAACGGTGAGCTGGTCCAACAGGAGGAATGCTATGTCTTGCTGGCGCTTAGATTCGAGGATAGACTGACACGCATCACACTGGATCGCCGGCTCCTCGTCAATACTCTCCGCATGTGGGTGTTGGAGCTTGTCTGACGGCACTAGATAGTGTCGCAGGACGCCATACAGGTAAATGGCCGGCTGTCACGTACTTGCATGATGTTCGAGCGCTGATGCCGACTTATGACTTATCTCTTGAGGACGGTTGTATAGGCGCCCGGGTCATGGAGCGTCTACTCATAGTATGCTTTGCGCTCGACGACCTCGACGAAGGCAACGTTCGGGGTCACATCATGTGATGACTCCGAGAACACAAAAAATAGCTGAACCTGCTTGACCAGGACCGGCGACACCGGTAGATGACGTTTGTATAATCTACTAACCAAGGTTAGCAACGAGGTAAGTAGACCACGCATCCCCAGTTCATATCCATCAAATGCCTCTAAGACGAGCGGAAACTGTTCAGAGCGTTCACAAAGACGAACGACTCCGGGGGTCTAATACCATGGCGGCTCACCGCTCACTTGCATCTGACAATCGCGTCGGTGTCTGGCCACCCATGGTAGCACTGACCGACGTGAACGCGCAGATGCAGCCACACGAAACCGAGAAACTACACACGACACTGCACTCCAAGACTCGATCGTCTGCGCGGTTCCCCATCCCTGTGTTGGCGATTGACGCCGACGGCCTTCCACTGCTGCCGACGCTGTCATCCACCCCACCGCTTTCTTCCCAAAACACACCGTCTCTGCCCGCTATCCTTGTCTGGTCGACTCCTCGTGATCGTATCGAAAACAGGTTGAGAGTGAACGCAAGCCCCGTTCTCTCAAACACGCGTTATGATAGCCCGATTCACAGGCGGTACGAGGCGGATGCCCCGACCCTTGAGGTCGGGGAGGAAGCCGACACTCGATGTCACAAACCACGTCACGATGGCAGGCCGACTCCCCACGTATAAGTAACACCAGACATACATGTGAAAACATAGTGGAATACCGTCGTACCGCCGTCATCAAACTCGACACTCCCGACGAAGCCGACGCTTCGCTCCGAGAGACAGTTGAGCAATTCAAACATTGCGCCAACACCGCGAGCGAGTGGTGCTGGCACGGCGACGACGGCTACCACGTCACCTCGAAAGCCAAAGCCGAACGCGCCCTCTACGACCGACTCCGTGACGAAACCGACCTCACCGCGAATCTCGTCCAAAAAGGAATTCGGCGAGCAGTCGAAGCCGTCAAAAGCGGAGTCGAACGCCTCAAACGTGGCGAGAACACGTCACAACCACACTTCTCGGCAGACAGCGCGGTGTACGACAAGCGGAGCGCGACGTTCCACCGTGACTACGTCTCGCTGTCCACCGTAAACGGGCGCATCGAGTGCGACTACATCCTTCCCGACGGCTCGGAGACGCCACCCACCAAGTACGTCTCCGACGAGGACTTCGAGTTTAGGATGGCCCACCTCCAGTACCGCGACGGTGACTGGTATCTCCACGCCTCAATGCGGAAAGTCGAAGCAGACGAGGAATCGCCCGACTCCGAGTCCAAGCACAGAACAGTCCTTGGTGTAGATTTGGGCGTGAACAACCTCGCCGTCGCTTCGACAGGGCGATTCTGGTCAGCAGACGAGTTCAACCACTGGCGTCGAGAGTACGAGAAGCGCCGTGGCGCACTCCAGCAGTGTGGCTCTCGCCACGCCCACGAGAACATCGAGAGCGTTGGGCAGAAAGAGTACGGACGGTTCGAGATATACCTACACACGGTGGCGAACGAACTTATCGAGGAAGCACTCGAACACGATGTGCGAACAATCGTATTCGAGGATTTAACCCACATTCGGGAGAATATTCCCGAGGCGACGTGGCAACACGTCTGGGCGTTCCGACGCCTCTACGAGTACGTCGAATACAAGGCTGAAGAACACGGTGTCCAAGCCGTTCAGGTAGACCCCCGAAATACGTCGAAGCGTTGCTCGACGTGTAGGTTTACCCATGTCGCTAATCGGTCGGGAGCGACGTTCGAGTGTCAGCAGTGCAGGTATGAGAACCACGCCGACTACAACGCCTCGAAGAACATTGGTTTGCAGTATCTCCGTCGTCGGCAAAATGCAGACGATGGAGGCGCACCCGTAGATGTGCGCTTGAATCGCGGGACGCTGAACGTGAGCGGGGAGTACGTACCCTCTGCCTCGGGTGAGGCATAAAACGGGAGTCCACGCGAAAGCCTCGGGGCGTGACCCCGAGGCGATTTACGAGGCCGTTGTCTTCTAAACCCCCGAGCCTCTGTATGAGTCGTCTGTTACAGACAGTACAGGCGGGTAGAACAGAAGTATAGTACCGCGTTGTTTTCAACTATCGCTATATAATTGTCCACTCGGCCCCCGTTAGGTGGTCGGTTGGATGTTTGTGTTTAGCTGGAACAGGTTCTCCGGGTCGTATTCGGTTTTCACCTCGACCAGTCGGGTGTAGTTCTGGCCGAACGTCGTCCGGATAATCTCTTCGTCCTCGTCGCCGGAGGCGAAGTTGAAATACATTGTATCCGATGCGTGGGGTTCCATGGCCTCCCAGAACTCTCGCGTCCACTCGATGTTTTCTTCGTCCCCTTCGGGCAGCGTCCAGGTCGCGTCGATGCTCAACTGGAACGGCGAACGTCTGTCCCAGAAGGCTGTGGCCTCCGAGTCGATCCTGTTCAGTTTGCCACCCCGTGCGCGGATCGGCACGGGCGATCGGGGTGAAGGCCGGTCGCTAGCGTACTCCACAATGGTCTCTATGGCCCTCTCGTCGAGACTGTTTAGGTACCGGGATTTCCAGTAAGCGCGGACTCCTTGCTGGAAGAACGGATCGAACTGCTGTTGGACGTCCGTATATGGATCGACCCTGCTGAGATCGAGCAATGGTTCCTTGAACTCCCGGAGCGGCTGCAAGGCCTGCCGTCCTTCGTCGACCGGGCCGGCGTACACCCCCGCGGTGATGATGACGGGCGTGCCGTGGAGATCCGGGGGGAAGTGCTCGTGTTCCGGGATACTCCAGAGGAGGGCGTCGCTCGTGATTTCGTCGGGGGCATCTTGCATGAAGTCTCGCCACTGCCGGAGCACGGACGGCGCCTCCTTCATGGGGTACGCTGTCCCGGCATGCATGACCTCCGGGCCGAGTTCGTGGAGTTCGAACTCGAAGGAGGTCACTACGCCGAAGTTCCCGCCGCCGCCCCGCAGCGCCCAGAACAGGTCCTCGTGTTGCTCCTCGTTGGCGGTCAGGAACTCCCCGTCTGCTGTGACGATGTTTACCGATCGGAGATTGTCAGCGGTCAGCCCGTATTTGCGACGAAGGTGGCTGTAGCCACCACCAAGCGTCAACCCGGCGACCCCCGTCATCGAGATGACGCCCCCCGGCGTCACCAAGCCGAAGTGCTGAGTCTCTCTGTCCATCTCACCCCAGGTGGCCCCCGCCTGCACACGTGCCGTTCGATCGTCGGGATGGACGACAACGCCATTCATCTCGGAGAGATCGATGACGATCCCATCGTCGCAGACGGCGGTGCCGGCAACGTTGTGGCCGCCACCACGGACTGCTACGAGCAGGTCGTTCTCCCGGGCGAAGGTGACCGTCTGGACGACGTCGCCGACCCCAGTACACTGAGCGATCAGGGCCGGATACTTGTCAACCATGCCGTTCCAGACCGCGCGGGCCTCGTCGTACTTCGGACCATTCCGGCTAATGACGTCACCCTGAAGTTCCGCTTGGAATTCCGCGATCGCGTTCGTTTCGAGGTGTGGGTTCGAAAGTGCCATCGGGTTTCCCCCTTCTCGTTTTCTCGGAGGCAAGTCTTCATGTTATCCAGTGTCGTATGTTTACGGTGTCTTCGTTGGTCACGGTGTGAACATGGCGGAGTCGATCGGTTCCACATCCGATAGATTCCCCGTCCGGTTTCTGCCTACTTCGATGCCCCCGCTGTGTTGCCCTCCATAGATACTTATCGTGCGAAGAGATAGCAATAGGCATGGAGACTGCACTCGACGAAATCGCGTTTCTAGCGAACTCGGAGAATCGCGTGGCGGTCTTTGAGACGCTCGTTGAGGCACCGCGGAATCGCGACGAGGTCCGCGACCGAGTCGATGCGTCGCGAGTCACCATTGCGCGCATCCTCCGCGAACTCGAAGAGCGCAATTGGATTGAACAGTCTGGACGGGCGTACGAGGTGACGCCGCTCGGCGAATGGATGTATGACGAGTTTAATAGCTTGGTGGACGAGATGGAGGCTGAGCAGCAACTCCGTGAAGCTCTTCAATGGTTCCCGTCAGATCTACTGACGTTCGATGTCCAGTGTCTCCGCGATGCCGAAATCATCCTTCACGACGCGAGTGATGCGACCGCTCTCATCCGGCGAATCGTCAAATTTCACCGCTCTGGCGACCGGATTCGAGGTATCGCACGCTCCGCCGCACCGGTATTCATCGAGAACCTTTGGGAAGTAACCGTCCACGGGGACGCGCAAGCCGAACTGGTGCTCATACCTGAGGCTCTGGACGTCATCCGGACTCATCCACCCTCAGCACGGCAGTTCCGCGAGATGCTGGCGGAGGAGAACGCGCACTATTCCGTCTATGAGGGGATACCGATTTCAGTCGGAATCGTCAACGGCGCCGTCGGAATCAACCTCACTGACGAGGAGGGCACTCTCAAAGGTGGCTTGAAAACCGAAAACGAGACCGTCCACGCATGGGCGGTCGATCTCTTCAAGACCTGCCGGGAGGAGGCGAGGCCAGTGGACTCAGATACGATTACAGCGTAACACCCCAAACTGAACAGACTCGAAGGACTGACGCGCACTCCGGAACTGCTGGATTCAACCTCTGTATTCAGCACACGATTCGTGTCAGCCAGGGAAGTCTCAACAGGGCCGGCTGAGCCTATTTCTCTGACTTCTTCCCTCTCCCTTGTCGTACTGTTGTACTCTCGATCCGTCATCGTAAGCCGCGCACATTAGTATATAATACTAATTCTGATTAGCCTGGAACACTCTCCGGGCGTCTCATTACAGTGGTTCGAGGAGAAAGCCCACGACTTCAGTCGTGGGATGAATCCGACAGTAGCCGAAACAGCCAAGCGGATTCGTCTCCGTGGTTGTGCTCCCGAGTCTCGGGTAAGGATACGCACCTCATCGGGAGGGTAGATGAAGCCCGCTATCCGAGTCGGGGGCCGTACTGGCACGGCCCACAACCCCACCGTGCGGTGCGACGAGTGGGGAACCTCTCCGTCGTGAGCACGGTCTGTGACCGTGGAACCCCACGACTTCAGTCGTGGGAGGATGTCAGACGTGATATTATGACTTTCCGGCAGCTGACTTCTGTTAGGTGTGTATTCGTTAGAAGTCACGCGGATACCAATCGACAATATATGAGTATGTTTGAAAGTATTAACAATAGGTTCTAACCCCGGCGAGTTGTGGCCCGAACAGGGGAAAGGGAATGAGTCACTCACTTCCAGAAGAGTGGTTTATCAAGGATACACGAGTGAATGCAGCGATTGCATGGGTATTCGCAGTCATTTTCGTTGTAATCGCCGTTGTGAGTTTCTTGCAGATACTGTTCGTTGAGATGGTGATGGCCGCTCTTGCGGCCTTCGTCGCCATCTCACCCGCCATCGTCTACCGGTCGTGGACGCGAACCGTTCCGTGGCCACTGTTGGTTGTTGCGTCGCTTCCACTCCTAGTCGGAACGTTTCAGCCGATATTATTCGAGGAACTCGTGACCGGTGTGAGCGTTGCGATTCTCGCGATGCTCGTCGTCGTCGCACTCGAACTGACGTCGGCGGTTCGAATGACGCCACGGTTCGCGGTGTTTTTCACGGTTGTTGCAACGCTCGCGACTGCCGGATTCTGGGCTGTGGGGTCGGCGGCCTCGGCGGCGTATCTTGGTACTACGTTCGTCGAGACAAACGACGAACTCATGCTGATTTTTACCGACATGCTCGTTGCGGGAGTTCTTACTGGACTTCTCTTCCGATGGTACTTCCGGCGTCGACTCGCCGCAAACGTTGAACATCACTCAGAGGTGACGACATGAGTTTTCGCACCCGCGTCCATGTCTCAGGTCGCCGCAAAGGACAACTGGTACGACTCCTTCAGTTAGCAATGGTTGGCATCCTGGTCATCGGCTTGTGGCGTGAGAACGCCGGTATCGCCGTTAACGCTGGTGTCGGCCTGCTCGTCACGTTCCTCCCAGCCGTGTTGGAACGTAATTACAGCATCACGATGAGCGTTGGCATCGTGCTCTGGATTACAGTCGCGATGTTCCTGCACGCGTTTGGGACCTTATCGTTGCCTGCACTGGGATTTCTGAGTCCGTACCAGTCGACGTGGTGGTGGGATCATATGACTCATGCACTATCGTCATCGCTGGTCGCCGGGGCGGCATACGCAGTGACGCGAGCGCTCGAGGAGCACACAGAGTACGTTACGATGCCACCGAAGTTCATGCTCGTCTATTTGTTACTCTTCGTCATGGCGTTCGGCGTTGTCTGGGAGCTCATCGAGTTCTACATCGGCGTCGTGTCGACCCTCATCGGCGGCGGCAAGGTTCTCACCCAGTACGGGCTAGACGATACGATTCTCGACCTAATTTACAATTCAGTCGGCGGATTGCTTGTTGCGCTCCTTGGGACAGCATACCTGACTGATCTTGCTGACCAGCTTCGAATGCGAATCGAATCCACAGATCATTGAGCTACCCACCCCCAGAGGGGTAGGATTCAGCGTGGACTCCTGTTCCGGCCTCAACTAGGGTTGGAGAACAGCCTCCGTTCACGGTCACCGTCCCGCTGTTCAAGCGCACGCCCAAGGGTGCACCTGCATCGCCTCCGGGTTTGGGTGCGACGGAGATACCGCAGTCCGATGGTTTCGCCGCAGTATGTCGGTGTAGTTCTCGTACCTGCACTTCAGATACATCGAAGTATTCACCGTCGTGGTTTATTGAGGTAGGTGAATCCACACTGCAAGCAACGGTGTGCGTGAGCGTCCCGACCGTGAAAGTCGAGGGGGGCTTCTTCGGCGGTTCGGTCACCCCGTGAGGTTGTTAATCGTCATGCCGATGAAAAACAGGATTACAATTTCGTTGATAACCCACGAGTTCGTGTTCATCCAGTCGCGTGCTTTCGGCAGGAAGGCTTCCGCCCGTTCACCGAACGCAAGCAAGATGAGTGATGGAATCGCCAGAATCAGAAGCGTAATTCCGATAAACGGGAGGGCATCCGTCAGTGGTGCCCCGCGCGCTGCGAGATACGATCCGACGGCGGCAGACGTGAGGATATCGGTCGGGAAGAATCCCAGTAGAAGGAACCCCAGTCGGAATGAGAACCGCGGGGTCGCCGTTGTGAGTTTTCCCATCCACTCAGGTGGTTCTGCCTCTTCTCTCGTCCGGAAGGTGTGTACCATCGCCACGAGGAGCAACACGAGAATGATACCATAGAGTGTGTTGTTTCTTGTCCCTTGTCCGAGTGCACCCCTACCAACGACGTAGAAGAAACTGGTGACAAGGGAGATCGAGAGTGCGGCGCCGAGGATGTATGCGGCAGAGTTCTGTCGCCAATTTTCACTCGTGGCGAGGAAAATCGGACTGAGGATCTGTGGGCCCGCAATCATCACGAACGCCAGTGGAAGAATCTCGAGAACACTCATGGTTTGGATTCCTGGAATATAACTAGAGCCTGAAATGGAAGGGTGTCATGAATCTTCTTTTAGCCACCATCCGCTGCCTTCGTATCCCCCAGGTCACACGTAATATCAGCTGTCGGTTTTTCTCGCCAATCGTGAGTCCGTAGCAGTGATATCCACTGGTCAGTAGAAAAAGGCGAGAGATTGTTCATGGAGGTCCCGTTCCACCTTGCCCATCCAACCCATCCTTATACGCGGAGCAGGCGCACTACCACAGTCTTCAGGCCGTGGATACACGCCGTCACGTAGTAACACGTTCGACTGCCAGGAGCAGAGCCCGAGTTTCCACCTCGTGCTTTCAAACCGTAAAAGCCCTCAACACGGTACCAAGGTCAGGTCGGACCGGAGCGGAGCGGCTTCCGACCGACCGTCGGAGGCGGCCTATCCGCCCGCGTAACGAGTCAGTATCCGCAACGCCGACGCGGTGAACGCGACTCCTCGACGGGGCCGTCCCTGTGCTCGTCAGGCGAGCAAGCCCCAAAGATACCTCCGAGTCCGTCGAAATGTCAGCGATTCCCGGCTGGCACAACCAACAGCTGGGAGCCACCGACACCGAGGAGGAGAGTACTAGCAGCTTGGTACGGCGAGACAGTCACCGACTACGATGGCTGGGTGAGATGCGAACTCCGGTGAAGTGGCGGCGTCCGTGGTTGCAGCCCTGACCCTCCCACTGCTCGGGATTCCTCCACGTTCACGCGGCGGAGGATGTCAGTACGGGATGTATCTCACGACTGAAGTCGTGGGCTTTCTCCCTGCGACACCTGTATTCGCGTAGTAAACTTCGCATGTTTTCAGGCACAGTAGGCGGTCACTCGTCTGTTTCCGGCACATGCCGTGGCAAGAACGTCGACGCGATAAGCAAGAGCAGCACGAACAGTATGAGAAGGAGCAGCGCCGCCTGTTGAGCGTCGAACATTGCGGCCTCAAAGATGCCCTCGAGTAATTGTCGTTGTGGAGGAGTGAGTTGGTTCAGGAACTGTTGTTGTGTGGCTTCGGTCGCTGTCTCTACTGCATCTTCGAGCGCTATCACCAGATCATTTCGTTGCTCCACTGAAACAGTCACGTGTTCTGCTCGTAGTACTCTATCGACGACACTTCCATAGAACTGTCCGAGAAAATACGAGCCAACGACTGCTGTCCCCAGGGCATATCCTATCGAACTGCTTACGTTTAGAACCCCGGATGCCTCGGCGGAGTCCGCGGTAGGGATAGCCGACATCGTCATATTAGTGATCTGTGCTAATATAAGTCCGACACCGACTCCATAAAGCGCCATTGGGATAGCCATTCTACCGATCGTCTGACCGGGGCCTGTCTGCTCGTACAACAGCACCAGTCCAAAGCCTATACACACGATGCCGACCTGGATAAGCGTCTTTGGCGAGATGAACTTACGCCAGCCGGGCGTAAACGCCGCAAAAAGGACCGACGCGAGAGAGTACGGTAATAATGCCAGCCCAGTTTCAAAGGCGGTGTACCCGAGTACGGCCTGGAGGTAGACCGGGAAGATGAAAAAGAAGCCAGCCGAGATTATCGATCGAATATTGTACGTGATTACACCGGATAAAAAAGAGCGGTTCGTCAGTACATTCAGCGGAACGAGCGGTGACTTCCCAGCACGTTCCAGTCGGCGTTCGTACTGAACGAACGCGGCGAATGCGAGGAGACCCCCTCCAAGAAACCAGATCGCCGGCGATGTCCCAAACGGATTGAACTGCATCTCGCCGACGGAGAACGGCCGCCGTTCAACTAACCACCCATACTTCCCGCTAAGAAGGAATCCGGTGACGAGCGACGTCGAACCGACGATGGACAGAGCTGTCCCACCTCTATCCAGCGAACTGCGGGTCTCTGACAGTGGACTCGGACTCACATACCGAACAAAAAAGAGAATAGCCCCCACACCGATGATTTGGAGCGTAAATCCCCACCGCCAACTTGCATATGTGGTTAGTGCTCCACCAATAATCGGTCCAAGAGTTGATCCAACCCCGCTCACGCCAGCCAACAGTCCGAATGCCTTCGCCCGATCATCGTCATCGTAACTGACTCTCAATACAGTGTATGTCAGGGGAAATAACACAGCGGCCGCAGAACCCTCAATGAGTGACCAGCCGATATAGAGGATCGTCGTATTCCAGCTAATCGCCGCCACCAGCGTCCCACCGGCATAGACGATCAGTGCGACTGCCATTACACGCCTACTACTATGGCGAGACGGTAGCGTACCGGCTGGGAGAATCAGCGCAGCTATCACCAGCGAGTAGAGTGAAACCGCTCCTTGAATCACGGTGACCGTGGTATCAAACTCATCCACCATCGTGGGGATCGCTACGTTCATCAGGGATGCGTTGATGACTATAATGAACGTCGTCAGACTCACGGCGATTGCTGGGCCCCAGTATTGAACTCTCGTCTTTATGTCCGTAGCGAGATTGGAACTCCCCTTGGAAGTGGATCCATCTGGGGGCATACAGCGGTCTAACACTTTGACCCTCAAATAGCATGGACGTAGTTAGCTACCGAGAAGCACGTAGAAAGCCGGCCCTTCGGGACGGGGAGGATGTTTATTCGGTTCGTCATTGTAAAGTGAGGATCGACGGAACTAGCTCACTATCTGGCGATAGCCTTTTGCAGTGACCTCCTCCACGCCCGAAAGGGCGTGGCATCCTCCCATGGGATATCAGCCGCGTGTGGCGTTCGAGGTTTCACCCCGCACTTCCAGGGGAACCAGCAGCATACTGGAGGAACCTCTCGGTTTACCCCCCTCGGTAGGGCTGTGGCCCGGTCACTCAGGCCCCGTCTCCGGCCGAGTCATCGGCACACGTGTGTTCTCTGGTATGACTCTCTCCACCGGAGTAGCACATTGAAACAGGACATACAGACGCTTACACGTACCGGCGTGGGATATCCGGCCCGGCTATCGACGGCGGTTGTCGCGCCGGGCCTCCCACTCAACCCGCGCCTAAAGACGCGGGTATGCGTTAGCCATTCCTATCACAAACAGTCGTCGGGAAGTTCATCAGTGTGATTCTCTATTAACTCCAGCAGAGGTTGAACCTCATCGAATTGCGAACCCTTTCGAACCGTATTGACGTCTCGATCCCATTCGATGAATCCCATATCCTCTAGCTTCGGGAGGTGCGTATGCGTCATGTGAGTTCTGAGGGCTTCTAACTCCTCATCTCCGAGGTCGATATCCGCAGGAATTTTTGGGTCATCGTCGTCCTGTGGATTATGCTCCAACAGCGTGACGAGCACACGGCGACGGTACTTGTTTGCCAAGACGTCTAGGACAGTATCCATCGTCGGTGAGCGTTGCATGGCTTTGCCGGTCATGATTTAGAATCCTCGTCCTCCACCCGTACGTATTCGTCAGACCTGGCCTCTTCTCGAGCGAAAGTCACACCCGCCGTTGAGCGTACACTGAAGAAAGCACTGTCTCAAAGAACTGCGGTGATTTCGGATGAATATCGAACTATTGCGACCAGAACACCTACGCGAACTCGCCTCCCGAGTTGTTTCCTCAACTCATAGAATCGCCGTATTACACGACATCGTCCGGGAGTATTGGCGCTTGAGAAAAAGTTGCTGGGCGCAATAATTGGAAGAAACTGGATTCATAACTAGGAACGCTTCTCAGGTGTGGTCGAACACCACCTCGAGGAGTGTGCGTTCTGCCCCCCGAAGGTGATGATTGAACGTCGACTGGGAGATATCCAGCGCAGCGGACAGATCCTTGCCTGTTTGAATACGGGGTGACTCGAAATATCCACTCCGGTAGGCCAGTTGGAGGATTTCCTGCTGGCGTGGGGTGAGGCGCTCTTCGAACGCCGTCTGGAGCCGCTGTGCCGTGTCGAGCGACCGGGTTTGCGATCGGCGAGCGAGGAGTTCGATATCAGGCATATCTTGCTTGACACCCTCGACGAACTCACGGACATCGGCTGTCTCCGGCAGCACCACGACGGCAGTGGCAGTCCCCATTTCGATGGTCAGCGAGCGAATCGTCGCCCCACGTTCGAGGAACCGTGCGGCGAGCGTCGAGGCGGCCAATCGCACCTTGAACAGCGGACCATCATCACGATCGGCTAGATGGACGAGTTCCTTGATAGTGAGCGACTGCTCGCCGGCGGCCATCACTTCGTCGGGAGAGACGTCTCTTGCGGTGAAAAACACAGTCGTGTCACCGTCGGCTTCCGGTACCAGGCCCTCGAACTCGATCACGCCCCCGGTCTCCTGCGTGAGTCGAATGAGTGGCGTTTCAGCCGTCGAGGTCTGGAGCGTGAGTTCGACGACGCTATCGGTCCGCTGGGTCACCCTGGTTTCGACGGTGTGGATCGCGTGTGCGATCGTCCCTCCGAGTTCCGAGAGGACGTCGATATCGCGCTTGTCGGGTTGTGGCGTCCCTCCGTAGACTGCTAGAACGCCATGGACAGACTCGTCGTACACGAGTGGGATGCAGATCCACGACCGCCCACCACGTTCGAGCGTGGCTTCGCGCCACGGGGTCGCCCGCGCGTCGGTAGCGACGTCGGCGACGACCTGGATATCACCGGTCTGGATCGCGGCTACAGGCGGACTCTCTCCCTGGACAGACTCCTTGCCCGTAGTGAGTTCCTCTAGAGAGGGCCCGTCGATCCCCGCCCATGCCCGGGGGGAAACGGCGTGGGCGTCAGCGTCGAATTCGCCGATCCAGGCGAACTCGAACATGGCAGACTCAGCCAGGCGATCGCAGACAGCCTCGTCGATAGCGTCGACCGTTTCTGCCTGGACCAGCGCATTGTCGATCTCTCGGATCAACGTGTTGAGCCGGTCAAGTCGGATTAACTCCGTGTTCTGCCGTTCCAACTCCGCTTCGCCTTCAGCACTGTCCCACGCGGTTTCGACGGTCGCGGCGATCGTCTCCACGAGGTTAACTTTCCGTTCCTCGAATGCCCCGGTACGCACTGAGCCGGCACAGATGACGCCGTGTCGCCCCAGGGGAGCAAAGACACGACTCCGCAGTAGTGCGGCCGCCGACTCGCTCTCATCAACGTCGACATCATTGTCGACGTCCACATCGTCGCCGATGAACGTCTGCCAGATCTGCTCTGGGAACTCTATGGGCAAGCCAATTGCATCAGGGGCAGTCTCAGAGTTCGTTCGACTAGCGTATTCGTCGAGTTCGCCGGCTGTCTCGTCGTAGCGCCAGAGCGTGGCATACTCGACGTCGAGGACATCGAGCACGAGTTCGGCCACCAGATCGCCAATCGTCGCCGAATCGGCGTCTATCAGCTCCCGGGTTGCGGCGTTGAGCCGTTTGAGCGCCGTCTCGCTCTCCTTGCGGGCCTGCTCGGCACGCTTGCGCTCGGTGATGTCTTCGACGGTCACAATAGCTCCTCTGACATCACCGTCGTCCCGGAGCGGCACGGCTGCGACGTCCATCCACTTGCTTGTCTCATCGCGCTCAAGCCGGAACTCGATCCCGTCGGAGACGTCCTCCCCGCGAAGTGCCCTCGCCCCGGGCCACTGCTCGGGCGGGAGGCGCTCGCCATCGTCGTCCGTCCTAATCCAGGCATCTTGCTGGGCCGGATTTCTCGACGGCATGAGATTCCCAGCAACCACCGTTTCCATCCTATCGTTCTGCAACTCGAAGACCCCGTCAATGTCGATAACTCCGACAGCGACCGGAAGTTGCGCTAGAATCTCAGAAAGCCAGGCTTCGTTCTCTCGCAGTTCCTCCTGGGTCCGTGCTCGCTCGACGGCCGCCCACGTGCGGTCGGCCGTCTCCTCAACCATTGCGACTTCGGCATCCGTCCACGCCCTGGGTTCCGATTCCGTGACGATGAAGAACGCCGACAGTTCGCCCTCCTTGTAGAGTGGAACGCCGATCCATGCCGTGATGTCCTTGTCCTCGTACATCGCTCGTTCATCCTCGCTCAGTTCCGTGAGATTCCGATAGTCGTCGACCACGAGGGTTTCGTCCTCATGGAACCCTGCGGCGATATATTCGCCGTAGTCCTCCAAACGGTGTTCGCCGACGATTGAGGCCGCGTCGTCGCGATAGAAGTCCGCATGGACGAGGTTCGTATTGCCGTCGGCGAGCACGTCCCCATAATAGGCGCGATCGACATCCAGCCGCTCTCCGAGGACGTGCGCGGCTTCGTGCTGAATCTCGACAGGATCGGCAAGCGAACGAACGGTGTCTGCAAGCTCGACACGAAAGGCATCTAGTTCTGCCTCCTTCTCGAGCTCTTGTTCGTGTTGTTTGCGTTCAGTGATGTCGATGACGAACTCCAGGTACTCGTTGTCGTTCAGTATCCGCGATTCGAACAGTCCCCACCAGCGCGACCCGTCGGCGTGGTAGTACTGCTTCTCGTAGGGGGCGCCGCTGCCAGTCTCCTCGACCTGTTGGAGGTGCCGCTCCGAGTCCGGGTAGAATTCCTCGGGAGTGAGCTCTCGTCACGACGTGCCCAGCGCCTCTTGATAGTCGAGGCCCGTCATCTCGAGAAAGGCGTCGTTTGCATCCTTGATCGTGACATCACTGTCCCAGACAATGACACCGACTAAGTTGGAGTTGAACACAGGGGAGGAACGAACCTGCTCTCGCTGCCCATACGAGCCCTCGCTACACGTCTGTTCGCTCTCGGCAGGCCGCCACCATACCCGGCCGCGAGCACCGACCTTCTTCGTTTCTATGAGATCCTCCTCGACGAGCGTGTCGAGTCGATTGTAGATGGTGCGGTCAGAACAGTTGAACTCCGCGGCGACCTCCGACGTCGTGAATGGGGTCCCGGCTGGACCAAGTTGGCCCAACACCTCTTGGACCGAGTTGGTGGATGGTGCGGACGAACTCATACGGGTAGTTAGTTACCGGCGAAGAAAAACATGCGGTCAACAGAAATAGTCACCCAGGAATTTCTCAGGCAGTCTCAACCACCTACGCGACTAGTGTTCTCCTGGATGTCTCCGCTATCTTCAGCACGGTCTTCCTATCAGCCAGTGATAGTTTCAACAGGACCAATCAAGCCTGTTTGTTCGGCGTCTTCCCTCTCTATAGCCGTGCTCTCCCACTCCCGATCCGTCATCGGCAGTCGCATGAACGGTTCTCGGAGTTGACCTCGGCGTGAACACCCTCGCCGTCACCTCGACGGGCACGTTCTGGACGGGCGACGAGTTCGACCACTGGCGCAGAGAGTACGAAAAACGCCG
Organism: Halomicrococcus pelagicus; assembly: GCF_050954125.1. Taxonomy (NCBI): domain Archaea; kingdom Methanobacteriati; phylum Methanobacteriota; class Halobacteria; order Halobacteriales; family Haladaptataceae; genus Halomicrococcus; species Halomicrococcus pelagicus. The sequence continues at coordinate 26,498 of NZ_JBPBWC010000025.1, forward strand.
TGGCTCGCTCCAACAGTGTGGAACACGGTGGGCGCACGAAAACATCCAATCCGTCGGACGGAAAAAGGAAGGCCGCTTCAAACTGATGCTTCACCGTATCAGCAACGAACTCGTTGCTGAAGCCCGCGAGAACGGATGTTCCGTCATCGCATTCGAGGACCTGACCGACATCCGTGAGCGGACTGGGGCATCGTGGGGGCACAAATGGGCGTTCGACCGCCTGTACGAGTACGTCGAGTACAAGGCCGAAGAACACGGCATCGCGGTCGAACAGGTTGCCCCAGAGAACACGTCGCGGCGTTGCTCGCACTGCGGGTTCACCCGCCCAGATAACCGTGACGGTGAAGGGTTCGAGTGTCTGAAGTGTGGGTACGAGAGTCACGCTGATTACAACGCCGCGAAGAACATCGGTTTGCGGTATCTCCGTCGCAACCAAACTGGGGGCGATGGAGGCGCACTCTTGGGCGTGCGCTTGAACAGCGGGATGATGACCGTGAACGGAGGCTATTCTCCTGCCTCATCCGAGGTCAGAACGGGAGTCCACGCTGAATCCCACCGCTAAAGCGGTGGGTAGCTCAAGCGGCAGAGAGGATGGCGTGTGATACGTGGATCCCGCCGCCGGACTGCCCAGCATCGATTCGTCCGCTCCAACCGGACGGCCGCTCTGCTACCCTTCTCGCCCCTCGACATTGCCGAGGCCGGGAATGGCAACCCGCTGCTCGACGACCGACATCAGCTTCGACGCCGAGAGGACGAGACCGAGATAGAGCAGCGCGGCCAAGGCGTACATCGTCGTGAATTCGAACGTCTCGGAGGCGATGGCGTCGGCGCGCTCGAACAGTTCGGGAACGGTGATGAACGCCGCTAGCGACGAGTACTTGATGAGGTAGACGAGTTCGTTCGACCAGCCGGGTATCGCGTAGCGGAGCCCTTGGGGCAGGACGACGTACCGGATTCCGGTGAGCTTCGACATCCCGACGGCGCGGGCGGCAGTCAGCTGTCCGGAGTCAACGCTCTCGATGGCTGCCCGTATGTACTCGGACTGGTAGGCAGAGCCGTTGATGGTGAAACCAATGATAGCGATCCAGACGGCCTGGCCCGGGACGAAGCCGACACCCACGAGCGGTAGTTCGCGTATCCACGACGACAGCCCCATGCCGTAGTAGAGCACGAACAGCTGGGCGAGCAGCGGCGTCCCGCGGATGAGTTCGGTGTAGCCGAGCGAGAGCCAGGCGGTTCGGTCGCCGTACACGCGCATGACTGCGAGAGGGACTGCGAGGACGAACCCAAATACGATGCTGGTGACCGTTAGCAGGACGGTCAGCCACGCGCCCTGCGCTAGCGCAGGCAGCGCCGACGCGCCGGTCGCGAGGAACGAGAACAGCCCCCCGAGTTGCGCGATTGGCCAGCCAAGGACGCCGAGTGCGTCGGCAGTTGCCGCCATCGATTCGGCGACGCTGGCGAACGTCGACGCCGGGATTAGCGGTTGGCCGGACGAAATGACGGCCCCGTCCAGCAGCCAGTCATTGGCCCACCGGAAGAGGAGCCAGCCCCAGAACAGCGCGGCCGCCGCGACGCCGAGCCACTGGCGGAGTTCGTTCGGGCGCCAGTACGCGCGAGCTCTCGCGCGCCGAGTCGCGTCACTCATGGTCGCCGTGGGCAACGCTGAGTCGACCGAGGAATTCCTCGGTCCGGGACTGCTCGGGGTGTTCGAACAACTGTTCGGGCGGCCCGCGTTCGACGATAGCGCCATCTTCGAGGAAGGTGACGGTGCTGGCGGCCGACCTCGCGAACCCCATCTCGTGGGTGACCACTAGCATCGTCATGCCGCGCTCGACCAGTTTACGCATCACGCCGACCACTTCGCCGATGAGTTCAGGGTCAAGCGCGCTCGTCGGCTCGTCGAACAGCATCAGCTTCGGCTCCATCGCCAGCGCCCGGGCGATGCCGACCCGCTGTTGCTGACCGCCAGACAGCTCCGCCGGATAGGAGTCGACCTGGGCTGCGAGGCCGACCATCTCCAAGTGCTGGTCGGCTCTCTCCCGGGCCTCCCCCTTCGAGAGTCCCTTGACTCGGCGGAGCCCGAGCGTGATGTTTTCGCGGGCGGTCAGGTGCGCGAAGAGGTTGAAGTCTTGGAACACCATCCCGACGTTCCGCCGGAGTTCGTTCACGTCGACGTCGGGTCCCGTAATGAGTTCGCCGTCGAGGTAAATGTCTCCCGCGTCGACCTCCGTGAGGCGGTTGACGCACCGCAACAGGGTCGACTTCCCGCTCCCGCTCGGGCCGACGACGACCTCGACGTCACCCTGTCCCATTTCGAAGCTTACGTCCCGGAGGACGCGCTCGTCACCGTAGCTCTTCGAGAGGTTCTCGACGCGTAGTAAACTCATGTGGAATCACCAGTTGGAATCGCAAAGATGCGGCCGACGTAGTCCAGCGTCCGGTTCGTGGCGAACGTCAGCACAAAGTACACCGCGCTGGCGAACAGGATGACCTCCAGCACGGCGTTGGTGTTCTGAACGAACAAATCGTTGCTCCGTGTCAGCAGCTCCGAGAGGCCGATAGCGAACGCAACGCTCGTGTCCTTGAGGACGATGGTGAACTCGTTCTGGAAGCCCGGAATCGACCGGCGAAGCGCCTGCGGAACGACGACGTGGCGAATCGCCCGCAGCCGTGACATCCCGACGGCGCGGGCGGCCTCCATCTGGCCCTCGTCGACGCTCTGTATCGCACCCCGGAAAATCTGTGACTGATAGGCCGCACTCCGGAGCCCGAGCCCCAGGACGGCAGCGAGGAACGCGCTCTCGATTGGCGTCCCGAAGTAGGCGAACAACAGGATGACGACGATAGGCGTTCCTCGAAGGACGACACCCGCGGTCTCGACTGCACCACTGGCGTACCGGCCTCCGTACACCTCGACGGTCCCCGCAGGGAACCCTACGAGGAAGCCGAGCAAGATGCTGGCGGCAGTCAGCGCGATGGTCAGCACCGTCCCGCCCAGCAGGTACGGGATGTTGTCGAATACGAACGCGAAGTCGCTCGACAGCAGTGGAGTCAACACGGCTCTACGAGTCGCTAAACCATTTGTTGCGGATCTCTGTGTACTTGCCGTTGTCGCGCACCGCCTTCAGGCCGCTGTTGAGTGCCTTCTGGACGTCGCTGGCACCATCGCGCACGCCGAAGCCGTACTGCTCGCCGGTCTTGTGCGTGAACGCGATGGAGACGTCTCGCTTGCTCCGGAACGTCTGGGCAACCGGCTTGTCGACGACGATGGCGTCGATGTTGCCGTTGACGAGGTCTTCGACCGCCAGCACGTAGCTTCCGTAGGAGTTGTAGTTCGACTGCTTGAGCTTCCCCGCCGAAAGGAGCTCGTCCTTGATGATGCCCTCGCCAGTCGTCCCTTTCTGGGCGCCAATGGGGTGGCCCGAGAGGTCGCCGAGTTTCGACGGCGAGAAGTTCCCGCCCTTACGCACGAGAATGGACTGGTCGGCGCTATAGTAGGGGTTCGAGAAGTCAATCTTCTTGTCGCGCTTATCGTTGATGGTCATCGCGGCCGCAACAACGTCGATTTTATCGCTTCCGAGCGCGGGCATGAGCCCCTTGAACTCGAACTCCTCCCAGCCCGAGAGTGTGTACTCGCTCTCCGAGACGACCGCTTCCAGCAGGTCGATGTCGAACCCGACGAGTTCGCCGCCTTGCTTCATCTCGAACGGAGGGAATCCGGGTGCGGTCCCGGCGGTCAACTTCTTGCTGCCGCCGCCGCCGGAACCAGTGATGCTACCCAGACAGCCAGCGGTTCCGGTTAAGCCAGCAACGCCGCTCGCTCCAACGACCTTCACGTAGGTACGACGGTCCATATCGACAGACGTTCTGCGTCCCATACCGCCAAAGGAGGCAAAGGATGCTTTTGAACCTTTCTCACCACGTTCTCATTCAAGAATTACGAAAGACAGTAAAGACTCAAGATTATTTGCAAGAGCTATTTGGAACAAAGTGAACCGGCGTCGGCGGGAAATCGACGGGTATTGGACACTCTCGGAATGTTTGATCTCGTTTTCACTCTGGTTCCGCGACAGTCATGACGGGGACCGGTGCGGAGCGCACGGTCTTTTCAGCGACACTGCCGAGCAGGATACGATCCGTGCCACGTCTCCCTGTCGTCCCCATCCCAACGGCGTGTATGTCGTTCGATTCGATATAGTCGAGAATTACCTCAGCGGGCGTTCCGTGTTCGATATGGCGGACGGTGTTGGCAACTCCATGTGTTTCGGCCTCCGAGACGACTGTCTCGACAGCGTCGGTTGCGGCCTCTTCACTTTCTTTCCCGGAAATCGTCGACCGGACATCCATCCCCAGTGCAGTGTCGTCCACGACAGACAAGACATGCACGGTTGCATCAAGCGACGCCGCGAGCTCAACGACATGATCGGCAGCGTGCATCGCAGCGGTACTCCCATCCGTTGGGATGAGGATGTTCTCGTAGGGGAACACCAGCGTCTCATCGGGCTGCATGCGGACTGTGAGCACGGGAACCGACGAGAGTCGGACGACCTTCTCGGATACGCTTCCAATGAGGTATCGTGAGGCCCCCTCGCGGCCGTGAGTTGGCATCACGACCAGATCTTGATCGTACCGCTCGGCGTACTCAACGATCGTTGGGGCCGGATTTCCCTGGACGACGTCGGTGTCGTATGAAATCCCGAGTGTCTCCAGTGTTTTTGCGGCCTCGGCAACGATGTCCTCACCTTGTTTCACGAGTGCATCGACAGTGTGGCCCTCGACGACGGTGACGCTGTCGCGCGTCGTATCGGCAACATAGAGTATCTGGATGGTCGCGTCGGCCCAGTGGGCGAGTTCGCTGGCGTGATGGAGCACCTCGGCTGCGCCCTCGCTACCGTCGTATGGGATGAGAATGTTCTCGTACATGACTCGGTAAGACAGAATACGTTTGCCAATCCCCTAATGGTTTTCACCAATTTCCCGAGATCGCATGGTCCTGCGTCTCCATGTGTTGAGAGCGAACCACAACTGTGCCTCAGAACGCGTGGCGGTGATCGGCCCGCGTGCCCAGAAAGCGGCATCCTGGGAGGCCGCTCGACCGCCGGGAATGCACGTTGAATATGTCTCCACTGCCTGGTGAGATAATTACGAGCGCATACCCGCGTCTTCAGGCGCGGGACAAGTGGGAGGCCCGCTGCGACACCTGGTCTCGGTGGCCGGGCCGGATTTCGACCGCACCTGTTTTTTCTGTGGCCCCTGGTAGCGCAGACATAACGGAATCGGTGAGATGCCGTCCCCGAACCACACGGGGTGGCGACCCAGGGTGGTTCGCACGGCGATGACATGGATTCCGACGGGGTGGTTCGAGGGAGCTTCGCTCCCTCGTCATCACGAAAATCGCCGATTTTCGAACGACCGCAGTGGCCGGGCCACAGCCCTCTAGCGAGGGCGGAAACGAGAGTTCCCCCGGTGTGTCGCCGGTTCCCTCCGAGTGCGGGGTGGAACCTTGAACGCCATGATCGGCGGCAATCCGATGGTCGGATTCCACGTCCGTCAGGGCGTGGAGGAGGTCAATCTTCAGTTGTGTTCGGAGTGAACCGGCAACTCACCCGAACAAGCAGTATCTGACAACCGTGGTTTGTCAGCGCGGGATTTTCATAGGCGCTGAGTGTCTGGTCTGAGTCTCAGCCGCTGAGACATTGCCGATTAATCGGGGTCGCCCTCGCCGGCCGGCGACTCCTCCTCGACCGGATCGGGGGTGTCGCGGTCGACGGTTACTCGAACCTTCTGGATGCGAGTGCTTTCCACCTGTTCGGGCCGTAGCGTCACGTTCTCGTAGTCGAACTCCTCGCCTTGCTCGACGAGGCGGCCGGCGCGGTTGAAGATGAAGCCGGCGATGGTCTCGAATTCTTCGCCCTCCGGTAGTACGATGCCGAGAGCCTCGTTGACCTCCTCGATGTTGACCGAGCCGTTCACCAAGACGGTGTCATCGTCGACGAACTCGATTGGGTGTTCCTCGCCCCCCACCAGTATCTCACCGACGATTTCCTCAAGCACGTCCTCCATTGTGATGAGTCCCCCAGTGGCGCCGAACTCGTCGACGACGATGACCATGTGCATCCGGTTCTCGCGCATCTCCGAGAGGAGTTCGTCGACGTTCTTCGACTCGGGGACGTGGAGCGTCGGGTTGACCACGTCTTCCACCTCAAAGTCGGCAAAGGCATCGTAGTTGGAATCATCCAAGTCACGGATGTCGAAGACGCCGACCACATTGTCCAACGAGCCCTGGTAGGCCGGCAGGCGGGCGTGTCCTGACTGGATACATTGCTTGATGGCTTCCTCGACGGTCGCGTCTTTGGAGATGGCTGCCATGTCGAGGCGGGGGGTCATCACCTCTTTGGCGGTGGCGTCGGTGAATCGCAGGGTGCGTTGGAGCATCTGGCGTTCCTCTTCGTTGAGGATGCCCTCGCGTTCGCCTGTCTTGATTATGTTCCGAATCTCGTCGCGAGTGACGTACGACGACTCGATGGATGAGCTGCCGCCAGTGATCTTGTTTACGGCGGTTGTCAGATAGTAGAACATAGTGATGAGCGGCCAGAGCACTTTCCCGACGATTTTTAGTGGGGGAGCGACGGTCCGTGCCCACGAGTCGGTGTTTTCGACGGCGTAGGACTTGGGTGCGCTCTCGCCGAACAGCAGGACCATCGACGTGATACCGAACGACGAGACGAGTACTGCCGTGCTCGCGTCGAAGTAGAAGCCGACGATAGTAGTCGAAATAGAAGACATTGTGATGTTGACCATGTTGTTTCCCACGAGGATCGTCACAAGCAAGCGGTGAGGGTCCTCTTTGAGGGACTTGACCACCCGCGCGCCACGCTTGTCATCCTCGACCATCGCGTCGATCTGGTGGGCCGGCAGGGAGAATAACGCAATCTCAGACGAAGAAAAAAACCCTGACCCCATGAGCAGCATCAGAATCATAAGGATACCAATCACGGTAACTCCCGTCTGCCCCAGTTCGATACCGACGACCGGCACAGTGTACAGTGTGATACTGGCCTCAGCCGCTGCTATGAGCACAGATGACCCCATCAATACCGCCAATTTCGAACGCAGAAAATTAACTCTTGTGGAACAAAACAAGTCTTTTACGACGAACCTCATGGATATCATATCGCCGATGTACATCTGTCTTTTTATTGTTCTCTGAGTGTCCAAGTTTGGAATTCTGCGGCAGAGAACCTTAGAACGTTAATCGCTACTCTTGCTCAGGCGGACGCGACTATTTGACCTCCTCCACTGGCTTTAGCCCGTGGAATCCCGGCAGGGGATTCCCGGCCTTGCTGGCCGTTTCAGGTTTCAAAACGCATCCGTTCGGAGCGTCGCCTGCTGGGTGTCATCATTGCGACCGTACCCCCGGAGCGAAGAACCGACCGCCGTACGAAGCCGTCGGTGTTAGTTATCACTACTCATGTACTTTCCCAAGACAGATGTGTATAGTGTTAGAAATCTTGTATTTATCTGGGTCCACGTACTTGAAATTCTCTCTCTTTTCATTCTCCTGATCACAGCCGTACGTCGTCATTCCCATGACGTCCTCGACGGCTTGGATACGTAGTAGAAGTCTTCCAACAGCCAGACGTATGGCTTCATGTGCTAAGCGTTCGTGCCACGCCTTGGGCGACGTCCGTCAGATAGGCCGTTCCCAGTAGAGCAACGACCAGGGCGCCAACAGCGTTGAACACGAGGTCGAGAACGATATCACGCACTCCATACTGGGCGAGGACGGCCTCTCCACCGATGAGGCTCGCTACACCGCCGCTGGCGAACTCGAGAATCTCCCAGAGCACCCCGAACGCGAGGACGAAGACGAGAATAAAGACGAACATGAACTCCGAGGGGATCTCTAACGTATCGTCGTATTCGGCGAGTGCACGGGCACTCGCGTAGCCAGCGCCGGCCACGATCGTCGCCGAGAGGGTGTGGGTCACCGAGTCGTACCAGCCGAACCACTGGTACGGGCCGAGCGCGCCCACTGCATGGAGAAACACGGCCGTCGTAATCCACAGCGTCAGTCCGGCGTTCAGCGGTACGCGATAGTCTCGGGAAAGAATGCCGGGAAGGAACGTCACGCCGAGAGACACACCCGCATTGATGACGAGCCCCCAATTGAACCGGATCAGGCCCACGATGGCAATGCCGAGAAGCGCGACCTGTAACAGACGTACGAGAAGGTGGAGATAGACATCGTCGACGCTCACCCGATCACGAAGGCTCATAGACCCTCACCCGCCGTAAGTCCGCGAACGTCCACAGCCTCGATCCATCGGAAGTATATCGCGAAAATCGGGCTCGCCACGAAACTGATGGCGGTCGCGAAGACCAGATCCCACATGAGCGTCGTCTTGTTCTGGATGAGCGTTGTATTGAAATAGACATCGGACGCGTACTGGAGGATGGCCCACACGCCAGCCGTCGCCATCGTGACGAAGATGACGAACGCCACGGCGAAGCGGGGCGTCATCTCGACTGGCGAAAAGACGTGGAGTTCGACGACGACTAACACTCCGATGGCGAGAATAGCGAGGAAGGTCGTGAGGTCGGCGAGCATATCCGGAAGCGCGAAGAATTGACTCGTAATCGGAAGCGCGGTGAACACCACGATCTCCCAGGGTGGCATCACAGATCGATTGCGACGCACGCCGGCTGGAAGAAGGATTATCACGAGACCGCCGGCCACGAAGACGGCCCAGATAGGTTCTCCACTGATGACGCTGACCGCGGCAGCAAGCAGGAGCACTGCGACGAGCAGCCAGGTAACGATCGAGTTGAAGCGGTTGTCCTCGATGACTACGTCGAGTTGGCTCATAAGCAAGCATACCCCGCGAATATGCATATACGCTTGGAGTGACGGTGTGGGACGAACTCGTCCATGCCTGGCGATAGTGGCGCTAATCACTGGACAACTCGTTCTAATGGACTACCGAAAGCAGCAGCGAGGGTAGAAGGCCTCAATCAGTGGACTGTTCGCGGGCTGGAGCCGGTGGCTGGAGTTCGAGTCCGACGTCGTTCGTGAATTCAGGATGTTCGATGGCTGCGAGTTCTCGGCGGGTGTTGACATTCGTCATCGACCGTGTCAGGTCGACGTCGTCTGGAGTTGCCGTCGGCCGAACGGCAGTGCTTGACAGTTCTGTGACAATCGAACGCAAGCGATGTGTATCGGGGCGGCGGTCGCAGTACTCGACGAGTGCCGCCGTTCGGTAGACGCCATGCAGCAGTTGCGATTCACCAGTGGCGTCCATCGGGACCGTCGCGTCGGTCGCAGCGGTGGCGTGGTGGTCTGCCAGCCACGAGACGGCGCGTGGTGACACCAACGGCATGTCACAACCACAGAGGAAGACAGCAGCCGTGGAGATAGAGTCGAGTGCGCCACATATCCCGGCGAGAGGTCCATCGCACCAGTCTGCATCGGCGGTGTAGCGGACGTCGTGTGAGAGCGCATTGTCGATAACAGTGCGCTTGTCGGCCGGGCCGGCGGCGACGACCGGTTGGCGTTCAGTCGTAGTTCGAACTCGGGTGACCACCCGGTCAACGAGCGGTCGGCCATCGAGCGTCGCCGTTGCTTTCGGGGCGTCGCCGAAGCGTTGGCTCCGACCGCCGGCGAGGACAACAGCAGTGATGGGTTGGTTCGCAGTCATCCGTACCGCGGATCGTCGAGCGAAAGCGTCTCCAATTCGTCCGGAACTTGGTCTGCTCCCAGCGCGACGGTTTCGATTCGTGCCACACCCTTCACTGACCGTTCGCCGTCGATGTCAGGGCCGACGACTCGAGTGCCGTAACGTTCGACAGTAGCGAGTTCCTCGCCGTCGCGGACGACAGCAACGAGCGCATCGACCGCAGACACGATGCCGACGCAGGCGCAATAGCCGTCGTCGCTCAGTAGTCGCAGATGCGTCGTCGCTGCTGGGTCGGTGACGCATGCGAGCAGATCGGGAATCGGGACGCCGGTCCATGTTGCGGTCGTTCGTTCGCCGGACGCGCAAGTGACAGTACACTCGCGAGTGACGTTCGAAAGCGCGTCGAGGTCAGCGCGGGTCAACGACAAGTGCTCGCTACCGAGGACGACAATATCGATATCGTCAGTGTCGGTCGCGGGGTTCGTCCGTCGGCCGATTGTGTCGCGGGTCATGATCGTCGGTTCGGTCGCGGATGGGTAGCCGTAAGTACCCCGTCGTTCGGTGTCCGTCGCTCGACGTCCGCTTCCTGTAGGGACGCCCCGGTGGCAGCAACGACTCGTTCGATCGCCAATCCGGCGGTCACAGCGATACTCCCGCTGGTCCGGCAACGTTCTTCATCCGGCGGTGGCGACGGAGCAGGCCGATCTTGTCGGCGACGCGCCCTGTGAGGTCCTGGAACGCTGCAGCGGTATCGCCCTCGTTCAGGACGACAGGGGTCCCGTCATCTCCGGCTTCTCGGACCTGTGGGTCGAGCGGAAGCATCCCAAGATAGGGTAGTTCCGTGTCGTTGGCAAGCTGCTCGCCGCCTCCGACTCCAAATACGTCGTGGGCGCTCCCACAGTCGGGGCACGTGAAGGTATGCATGTTTTCGACGACGCCCAGTACCGGTGTATCGAACTCGCCGAACGCTTGCATGCTTCGGCGGGTATCATCGGTCGCCACGGCCTGCGGCGTCGTCACGATCAGTGCTCCTGTCACGGGGAGCGTCTGGAGCACTGACAGCTGTACGTCGCCGGTTCCCGGCGGCAGATCAACGATCAGATAGTCAAGCCCAGTCCACGCCACGTCGTCGAATAGGTCGGTCAGCGCGCTGTGGGCCATCGGTCCTCGCCAAATAACGGGGTCGTTGTCGCCCACGAGCGATCCGACGCTCGCTACTTTGACCCCGTGGTTTGCTGGCGGGACGAGACGGGTCTCGTTGTCAACTTCTTCAACTGCAGGTGATGCCTCGACCCCGAGCATTCGGGGCGCGTTCGGGCCGTATACGTCAGCGTCGAACAGACCTACGTCGGCCCCGCGGTCGGCGAGTCCGACTGCGAGATTTGACGCGACGGTCGATTTGCCGACGCCACCTTTGCCGGACGCGACGGCAATAACCGCATCTACACCTGGCAGGACTTCCTCGGCACCAGGGGCGTGTTCGGGCGTCGCCGAGAGATCGGGAGCGAGCCCGACCTCGCGGACGACGCTCCGTACCTTGTCGGCGAGTCGCTGCTCGGTCGGTGCGTGAACCGCGCCGAGCGCTAAGTCGATATAGGCGGTGTCGTCGGTGACGGAGATCTCTCGGATCAGACCAGTTGAGACGATGTCGTCGCCGAGGTCGGGATCTTCGATGCTACGGAGCTGTTCGCGCAGGCGGTCAGCGGTTTCGATGGGTTCAGTCATGGTTTGGAATCGAAGGGGGTTGGTAGTTGGTTCGCACCCGCGGTGGGCAGTCACGCTATCTCCGGTCTGTCGTCTTCGTTTGGGTCTACGGCTGTCTGTGCATCCCACGCTGCGAAGGTTCGGGCAACACCCACGAGGCGTGCGAACGCGCCTTCGACGCTGTCGGTCTCGCGGACGCGCTTGTGGAACTGGTCGAGCCAGCCGAGTTGGTTGAGGGTGCGACGCTGGAGGGCTCGCAGTACATCGACCTCGTCAGCGTCACCGACCGCTCGGCGGTCGGCCTCGGCCGCGGCCAGTGCTCCGAGGAATTCAAAGGTGGCTGCGACGTGATCTGTAATACCATCGCCACGCGTTGGTTCGAACCCTGCCGTGGCGTACAGCCGTGACAGCTCCGCGGCGGGTTCGCCGAAGAGTTCGCCGTCGTCGGCGGCGTGATAGGCCGAGTCTGGTTCGTAATCGATAGCGGGATCGGTTCTGTATGCGGAAGCGAACGGCGGCACGTAGTGGGGGCCAGGAACTACGAAGAGGTTGTCGTAGCCGACCGACAGCGTTTCTCGGTCGTAGTTGGCGAGGGGTTCGGAGTCGAGTTCGACCGGTAACGACGATGAAAGACGGTCGAAGTCGCCATTCTCGGCTGCTGTAACGAGTGTTTCCACGTCGCCGTCGAGGCAAGCCGCTAGTAGGTCGTAGATTCTCGCGCGCGCTCGGAGGAGCTCCGGATCGGTCTCCGAGAGGTCTCCGTCCGCGTCGGTTGCGGTGTTCACGCACCGTCACCTCGCTTGGTCACATCTACGAAGGCATCGTACTGAGCGTTGCTTCCGCCGATGAGGTCGCTCAGTCCCACGTCGCCAAGTTCGGCATCGAGCGGCTGGAGGTGATTAACGGCGAATCCGGCATCCCGCCCTTTGGCGTAGGCGGCTTCTTCGCGCATCGGTTCGTCGAACTCGTAGGGCGTATGGCCGTCGCCCTCGACCGTATTCCGCGTCTCGCCGTCGACAGTCTGCGGGACCGCGCCATCGCCCTCACGGCCCCAGCCCCACATCGTGCCGACGACGCCCGGCCGGATGCCGTTCGTCACCATAGCGATACCCTCGACCGAGCGACGGCCGGCGTCGATTTCGATACGGTCGCCGTTTTCGATGCCGCGTTTCGCGGCGTCTTCGGGATTCATCCATAGCGGATTCTCCGGGCGTGTCTCCCGGAGCCACGGACTATTCTGGGTGCGGGTCGCTCCCTGCGTCCGGGGTTTCCAGTTAATAAGTCTGAGCGGTCGGTCGGGTTCGGCATCGGAGATGACGCCCGCCTGTACGGAGCCGTCGTAGTGACGCACGTCCTCGACCTTCGGCAAGGGGTCGAACCGTTCACCGGTATAGGAGTGTTTGCCTGTCGAAACTACTTCGCTGTAGAAGTCGGCGCGTGCGCTGAGCTTGTATCGCATGTGGTCGCCGTCGTAGGCATTCGACCGTTCGTCGTAGCGCCCGGCATAGTCGTAGTCATGTCCATGTTCGGCGAACGCCTCGTCGTAGTTCTCGACCGGTTCCTCGAACCGGCCGCCGCGATTGAGAACCGTGACGATTTTCCGCCACTCCTCGGGTTTCACTGCGCTGCGCCACTCTTCGAGGTCGAAGTGCTTTCCGAGCCCCTTCTTGTGGGATTTCCTGAAGGTGTCGAGTTCGGCGTCGCTGGCATCGGCGACCGGTTCGCGGTCGTAAGCGATGTTGGCGACGAGTTTGAGATAAAAGTCCTCGGCTGTGTCGAGTGACCAGCGGTTCCCGTCGGCGTCCGGGATGGCGTTTCCGCCGACGCCTGGCAGGTCCATCTTCTTCCACATCTCGATGAGGACCTCTTCGAACGGCCGGGCGTCCGGCACTACCTTCACGGTGGGTTGGCTGATTTTCTCGTCGGCGAGTCGCTTGTTCGGGTATGTGCTGAAGTTCTCCCAGCGTTCGAGGTAGGTCGGCTCTGGTAGGATGTAGTCGGCGTATTTGCTGGTGTCACCAATGACAGTGTCGCTGGCGACGAACAGCGGAATTTTCTCGGGATTTTTTAGCACGTCGGGAATTCTGTCGCCGCCGGCCACTGACATCACGTGGTTCTCCGAGTAGGGCCGGAGGAACAGCGCCTTGACAGAGTATGGATACTCATCCTTCGCGCTCCCGTACACTTCTTGGGCAGCATATGGGGGCGCGACCGGGAACCACGGCCGCTTTGCAGGATAGCCATTGTCGCGCTCAAACAGTGACGTGTCTTCGTAGTTCACGCCGCCACGGAGCAGCGGAACGCCCCATGGAGTGTTGCCGTCCGGCACCGTACCGAGTTCGTATCGGCCGGACATCGTGGCGAACCCGGCATGGGGAGTTATCTGGCCGCCCTTCCAGTCGTAGTTACCGATGAGGTGCTGGAGAGTGGCGATAGCACGCTGGTTCTGGAAGCCGTTGGCGTGCTTGGCCGGGCCGCGGTACGACATAATCGCCGCCTGCTTGCCGTGGCTCGTGAACTCGTCGGCCACCTCTTCGATGGTGGAGGGGTCAACGCCTGCCATGTCGGCGTACTCGGCGACTGTATGCTCGAAGATCCGCTCACGGTAGAGTTGCCACGCACTCACAACGCGCTTGCCGTCCACGGTGAGGTCCACGCTGAGGACACCAGTGTCGGCATCGCTCGCAGGCGCGAGTTCGGCCGTATCGGCGTCCACCACGACGAAATCGTCGGCGTTGTCTGCGTCTCCGGCGACAAGACCGAGGTCGGCTGCACGAGCCTTTGGTTGGGTTTCATCGTCCATCTGGACGAGGTGGGTTGCGTCGCTCCACGTCGGTTCGCCGTCAGCCTCGGCGGCCGACTGCGAGGGGTTCTGGAGGTAGTCCACATCGTGTCGGTCGTGGTCGATAATCCACCGTGCGAGCCCCATCGCAAGGGCGGCGTCAGCACCGGGTTCGACCGGCACCCACTTCTCGGCCTTCTCAGCGGTCTTCGAGAGCCGAGGGTCCACTACGTCCATCCGCATCCCGTCCTGCATCGCGTTGGTCAGCTTGGGTGCAAGCCACGTCGGACCCTTGTTGGCGACCAACGGGTTAGTGCCCCAGACCAGCAAGTACTCGCAGTTCTCGATATCTGCGTACTGACGCTTCTTTTTCGAGCCGAACGACCGAACGTTACCCATCACACTCGAGAATCCGCAGGTCCCCGCATGGTGGACGCTGTTGAGCGACCCGAGCCCCTGGCTCCAAAGGCGAGCACGAATGAAGTTCCGACGGAATCCGCCCACGTCCACAATTTGGTTGGCTTTCGGCCCGAGGTCGGGATGGTCAGTGTCGATGAGCGTGTCGTCCCACTTCTGGTCGAACTGCTGCTTGGTCAGCTCGCCGTTCTGGACGGCCTCCCAGTCAGACATGACTTTCTCCTCGGGCGCATACCCCCACATCTCACGGAGCCCGGGGTGTCCGAGTTCGTCGTCACCTTCGACGATTTCTTCCACAGCCTGCTCCCACGAGATGGTTTTCCACTCGTCGGAGCCTCGCGGGCCGACCCGCTTCATCGGCTTGCGGACCCGGTAGGTATCGAAGGCGGTCTGAATACCTGCCTGTCCCTTCAGGCACATCCGTGCTCCTGACAGCGACCACCGGTCGGAGTCTACGTCGCCGGTGCCTTCCAAATCACCTGTGGCGGCCTTCTCGGGGTCACTATCGTAGGGTACTTGCGAAAACGGTTGCGTGTTTAGGAACGAGTAGGGGTTGCCGGCTAGTTTTCGGACTAACGAACTGTACTGGCCGGTTCCGCTGTCGTCGGACAGTCGAACCTTGATCGGACAGAATGTGTTGCACTGTCCGCAAGTGGTGTGAATTACGTCGTCGGCCCCGTAGTCGCCGAAGTCGCTGCCGACGTAGTGTTCTCGGTCGTCGGACCAGAGATCGGTCGGGTCGAGATTCACGCTCGCAGTGCTACCGGCCGCGACTGCGCCGATCCCGCCCGCGACCTTCACGAAGTCGCGTCTGGTGAACGATACGTCATCATCGCCCGCTGTTTGTGAGTCAGATTTTGAACTGGATTCGTTGGGGGAACTCATTAGTCGTCACCTCCGTCGTTGGGAATGCTGCCATCCGTGGCGGATCGGTTGGCGATCTGGGTCTGTTTGTTCGTCTCGGTCGTTTCGGCTAGTTCCGCAGCGTCGAGCGGTCTGAGTGGAAGAACCTCTGCACCAAGTGAGTACAGGAGGAGACCGACTGCTATCATCCCGGCTGAGGTGAGCCACTCAATGGTGGTTGGGAAGTACGATCCGTGGGGAAGACCTTCCATCACCGGAAGAATCTGTGGTGGGACCACGATGTTGAACCGAACTGCGACAATGCCGACCACGACGCTTAGACCCGCCGCGGTCAGCGGAATCGGCGACCGTCGCCACGACCGTTTGCTCAGCAGGAGGAGGGGGAGGACCCATCCGAGACCGACCATGAACCACCAGAATGACCACGACATCTCGCCGAACAGCACGATAAGCCACGTCTCGACCTCGTGGGGGTGGAGGCTGTTGAGAGCGATGAGAGCATCGATGGCCGTGAACGCGGCGTCAGCGAGGATGAACCCCACAAGGAGTTTTCCGAGGCGGTCCATTAGACTCCGGTCCAAGGGTTCGCCCGTCAGCATTTTTGCCCGGAGGACGTACAGTGCTGAGACCATCGCAGTCCCAGATACTACTGCCGAGATGACGAAGATGACCGGGAACAGGCCGCTATTCCAGTAAGGACGGGCCTTTGACACCGCAAACAGCACGCCGGTCCCTCCGTGAACCATGAAGATAGCGAGTGGGATGCCGACGAGGCCGGCGCGCTTGAGCCATCGTTCGTCGGTCTCGTTGGACTTCTCGGAGGTTTCACGCCGACCGAGCGTAAGCAGACCGCAGAGTTTTGCCCGCCACCCCTCGGCGCGCTCGGCGACTTTAGCGAGATCGATACGCATCGAAAAGTACAGTTCAGTCACCAGGATTCCGATGTAGGCCACGTAGGCGTGGACTTCCCACGAGAGAGGCGAGGTCGCCTGTCGAAATAGGAACGGATGGTACATCCGGTCCATCCGGCCGAGGTCAGTCCAGACGAACAAGAGCGCGACGACCATGCTGACGATGGCAGCGAATAGCGCGTCGCGGTCTATTTTTTCAAGGCCCTCAACCTCAAAGACGTTCGCCAGTGTACTGACGAGGAACGCTCCCGCCGAGAGGCCCACGAAATAGATGTAGAATGCGACCCACGCACCCCATGGTGAGACGCTCGTGAGATTCGTGGACGCCATCCCGACACTGATGCGACGCCACATAGCCCATCCACCGACCGCGAGCAGGACGGCTAACATGGCGTACCACACGACGCGGAACCGTCCGCTTCGGAACCCAGGTTTGTAATTAGGTGCGTTGATTGCCATGGTCCTATTTCAGGTAGTAGACGTTCGGATCGGTGCCTTCCGACTCTTTGAGTTGGAACGACCGGTTTGAGTCGGCCATCTCCGAGACATCGCTCTCGGGGTCGTCCAAGTCGCCCGCGTTCCGGGCGTCGCCCACGCACGTCTCGACGCAGGCTGGTTCCTCGCCGCGATTCAACCGGTGCATGCACATGCTACACTTCCGGACGTTGCCGACCGGAGATTTGCCATCCTCGCGGGAGCCGCGGTCTACACCGTACTCTGGACTTGTCACCTCACCGCTCCCCATCACCTCATCATCGTAGTTGTCGCCGAAGTCGAAGTACCGCGCCCCGTACGGACAGGCTATCATGCAGTATCGACAGCCGATACATCGGTCGTAGTCCACGTTGACGACGCCGTTGTCCATTTTGTACGTCGCCGAGACGGGACACACCTGTACACAGGGCGGATTGTCGCACTGCATGCAGGGCCGGGGGACATTCGTCCGCGTAACATTCGGGAATTCCCCGTGTTCCTCTTCCATTACAACGTTGTACGAGACGCCCGGCGGCGTCCGGTTCTCGGCCTTGCACGCAACCGTACACGAATCACATCCCACGCATTTCTGGAGGTCGATGACCATGCCCCACTTCTCGTCGCCCGACTCGGCTTCCTTACTTCCGTCACTTGCCATTGACTCGGCGACTGACTCCATCGACCCGACGGAACAGCCGAGCTTCTCGGCCGTCTCGCGTGAGATGGTCTGGCCATCGGCGTCGATAGCCGGGTTCGGCGTCTCTCGATAGTCGTCGCCGAACTCGACGTTTGCAGCCTCGTCGTACTTCTTCCAATAGTCGTCGCCCGAGAGTTCGCCGCGAGCGACGCGCTTTGCATCCTCAGCCATAGCGAGACCGAGGTCAGTTCTGTACTCCGTCTTCGAGAGCTCTTCGCGCGCATCCGACATCTCGGCGTCTACCATCCCGTTGAGGGTGGCGACGTCCGGCACCGAGGGCATACTCGCTGCCTCAGAGTCGTCGGCGCTACTCATATCGACCACCACCCGGTCGGCCGTCCGCGCCGCCGCTGATTCTGAATCATCACATGTGAACAGAGAGACCCCAGTTAGCTGAGCGTACTACCAATACTGTTGGGTACGCTCGCTCCCGCCGAAACACCCCCTCTGGAAATACACATACTGTTTGGGTCGGCTCAGCTGACCGCCCTGGTCGAGGTCCGCACTGATAATCCAATTCGAGCCAATTAGGGCGGCACAAGCCCAGGAAGCCGCGATTCCAGCGACGTGAAAATGGACTTCTCAGTTTTAGGGGGTAGACAAACCATTGAGAGCTATGACCGAACGCGTTCACGCGACGAGATACCTATTTCGCGCGCCGGAACGCCCACCTCAGTCGCCGGGAGTGCACCGGCGAACGACGTTCTGGAGGTTACGGAGATGGCTGTGAGTCTGATGCTGTCCATGATGGACGTGAGTCTCGTCCTGGTCGTCTCCGTCGCGCTCCGACTCGCCGGCGCCGCCTACTCGCTCACGATCCTCTATCGGAGTGGCGACCGGCGATTCGGCTTCCTCACCGTCATGCTCGCGCTGATGGCTTCCCGGCAAGTGTGGACCGCGCAAACAACCACAACCGGTCTCGAAGAACTTCCAGGCCTCATCGTCAGCCTCCTCGCGGTGGCGACGGTTCATTACCTCTCGGCATACGTCGAGGAAGAAACCCGCATTAAGACACAGCTCCGCGAGGTTAACAAGGAGCTTCATAGTTTCCGGAAGGCAGTCGAGCACGCAGGTCACGCTATCTTTCTAACTGATACCGACGGTACCATCGAGTACGCCAACCCCGCTATCGAGTCAGTCACAGGCTACGACCCCGGTGAGGTGATTGGTGAGAATCCAAGCCTCTGGAAGTCCGGCGAACACGACGAGTCATTCTACGACGATCTCTGGACGACAATCACTAACGGCGAGGTATGGGACGGCGAAATCATCAACGAACACCGGAACGGCGAGCTCCGGTGGGTAGATATGACCATTGCGCCAATCAACGATGACACTGGCGCGGTGGACCGCTACGTTGCGGTGGACACCGACATTACTGAGCGCAAAGAGCGAGAACTCCACATCTGCGAACAGAACGAGCGCCTCAAACACCTCAACGACACCAACGAAGTCCTACGGGAGGTCAATCAGCGCCTCGTGCAGGCCGACACCCGCGAGGAGGTCGAGCGTGCGACCTGCGAGCAGTTCGCCGCGACTGACCTCTATGACGCTGCATGGATAGCGACCCGCAACATGGTCAATAGCGCAATTCGCGCTCGGACCCACGCCGGAATCGACGATGACGTTCTCGAAGGAGTCGTCGAGGCGGTAATCGACGGGGACAAGACACCAGTCGACCGCGCACTCTCACAGGGCGTGACCGCAGTTACTCGCACGCCTGCAGACGGCGACTGCATCGCACCGGACGACTCTGAAGCCACGCTAGCGATACCGCTAACCTACCGGGACGTCTGCTATGGAGCGCTCGTAGTCCACGCTGCCGACCTTGAGGCGCTCGATACCATAGACCACTCGGTGTTAGATGAACTCGGAAAAACCATCGCCTACGCGATCAATGCCGTCGAGAGCAAGCGTTCGCTCGTCACGGACAAAGTTACTGCGATCACATTTAGGATGGCTGATGACGACGGTCCGCTTTTCAAGCTCGCGGCCGCACTTGACTGTAAATTGCAACTCGAACGCCTCTCAGTCGGGAGCAACGGGGACTCGGTCGAGTACTTTACCGTTCAGGGAGCCGACGCCGACGCAATCTCCGACTACGTGAGCGAGTCGGCTGATATCGCGGCAGCACAGGTCATTTCCGAACGCGACGACGCTACGGTATTTCGGTTCGTCATCTCCAACGCATCGGTCGTCACCACCTTCGCGGACCAAGGGTGCGTGATCCGATCGGTGTCGGCAGATAAGGAAGGGGGAGAAGTGACTGCTGAACTCCCGCAGGTCGCCGATGTCCGGACTGTCGTCGAGGCAGTGCGCAACCGTCACTCGAACGCCGACCTCGTGGCACAACGCGAACGCGAGCGAGCGACCGAGACGCGCGGGGAGTTCCGGGCAGATGTCGAAGAGAGGCTTACCGACCGACAGCTCGAAGCGCTCCGCACCGCCCATCTGTCGGGATACTTCGGATGGCCTCGCGAGACGAATGGTGAAGAGGTCGCGGACCTGATGGACATCTCTCAGTCGACGTTCCTCCAACACCTTCGCGCTGGGGAGCGAAAGTTGTTCGAAGCGATGTTCGACTACGAACCAGTGAGCGTCTCGGAAGTCGAGTCCACGGCTGACCTGTAGTTGTCAGCTACCCACGGCTGAAGCCGTGGGCTTCCGCTCGCACCACTGTGAAGTACCTCGGGGACACGCCCCGAGGCTTCACCGTTTTGTCCGTGTCGCCCAGAAATGGACGGACGCAGGCGAATGTACTTCCCCTCGGCCTCCCTCTTGCGAGGTCGGCTGAAATTGACACCCGAACACCTCACCGGTGTCCGTGAGGGTCGGTCGCTCCACCACGACCCGACAACTCCCGTCTCACCACGCTACGGGCGCGGATTTTGAGAGGAGTCGCGTTTCCAACCCTCCGAACGACCGCTTCGGAGTACGGTCGTTAACCCGCGTCACGGTCGGTGAACCACGATACGAAACGTGGTATGGGAAACCTTTTGACGGGCGTCACCCTCGGGGCACGTGGTTCGAGACGCCGACGGCGTCTCGTCATCACGAGAGAGCGAAGCTCTCTCGAACGACCCCGAGGCACTCGCCCTACTCCGCCTGTAGACGGCCGTCGGGGACTTGTTCTGTCTGTCCGAAGCCCAGAGAAAATGTCTAACACAGTATGTATAGTGTAGAGTTAAGCTGTTGCGACGCCTATACGTCTTGATTATGTTCGACGAGATACGCCGAGTGAATCGAGCTACGCGCGCCCAATACGGTCTGATGCTGATATTTGGAGCGTTATGTATCGCCGCTGCATTTGCACCACTCGAAGAGGCTGTCCGAATCACGACAGTCGGTACTCTCTTCGGGTTCACCGCTGGCCTCTGGGTCGCGCATCTCGTCCAAGTGCTCCAACGCGTTGCCGACACGAAACAACCCGACGTCACCGGGATGGCTGACTGATGGTTCGATCGAAATCGATCAAGACGCAATCGGAATCCACCGTTGAGATAGAAAACGGGTCGACGTTCCTCGACAGCATCGAGTTCCTGACCGGGGAGAACCCCAATCTCGGCTCGTTCCTCCTCGTCGTCGGGATAGTGACTGTCGTGTTCATCGCGCTGTTCCAGTTCACACTCCCGGCCCCAGTCTCGGCTCTGCTCACGGCCGGGGTGCTGTTCGTCACTGTCCTCAGCGCCATCTTCGGGTTACTCCTCGATAGTCTCGGATACTTCGAGCGGGATGCCCCGGCCACTACCAGTGAGTCCGACAGCCGCGAGACGGACGCGAAGCCGTGGGTGCCCATCGGGAAAGCGTCTGCGCCCCTTCCGCCGTTGATCAACTTCGACGCCGAACTTCGGGCCTACGCCGATATGTACGACAGTGACCTTCCGACCGAGTTCGATCCGTTCATCAGTGATTACCTCCGCCTGAAGACCAACACGAGCAACCGGACGACCATCGCCAGCGACCTGCGCGCCGACCTCAACTCGATTGGCGCTCTCTTCGAGGAGGGTTCCGAGGGTGACAGAATCTACGAAGATGTCTCCCAACGGCTCTTCCGGTATATCGGCGACAAGAACAACCACGTAACGCTCGACGACGTCACCTTCTACGACGAGGGAGGCAACGAATCCGACATCAGAACCATTCAGAACCAACTCGCCCATGTCGAACTCACTATCGCCAACGAGGGCGAGGCAGCGGAAGTCGAAGTCGTCATCTCGTTGCACAATCGAAACGACTCCGCTCTCTCCAGCCACACCTACAGTGCGGGTCTCATCAACCCAGGCGTCACCAAGGTCATCGACACCGACGTCTTTATCCCCGCAGATGCCGAGCGCGCTGGCACTACCATCCGGAAGTCAGACCCTGGGCAGACCGTCGTGGGCGTCTGACTCTAGTCGACGACCGCGTCCTACTCGCCTGAGGCAGCCGTCCGCTCGCTCTTCCGAGGGACTTGTCGGTGGACTCGACCGCTCTCTCTTGCTCGGTGCACGCGATACCTCCTGTGCCACCGGCAGCATCCGTCCGCGACTGTATGTAATCTGTTATACAGTAATAAATAGGGTGTCTGTTACAGATATTCCAGACGACTATAACAGACGGCAGTACGACAACGGCACTGCTCAGCACCTCCCTCTCCATCGATGACCCGGACCATGTCTGCGTCGGTGTCCCCGCCAATGGATCGGCGGACGTCAGTAATGCGACCGTCAGCGATAGGAATCGTTCCGCGCTCGAACAGACGGATGTCAGTGTCAATACGGCTGCGTCCTGAACGAGTAGCGACTTCGTCATTCGTCACCTGGTCACGTTCAGTCACATGCCGGCGTCCGTTCGAGCGTCCAGACCTGCGCCGAGTGGCCGTCGGCCAGCGGGTCGTCGGTGTAATCACCGGTCACTTTCCAGGACTCGAACGGCGACAGGCGCGCGAGCAACTCGATTACATCGAAGCGTTCGACTAGTTCTGCCAGTCAACCGTTCGACGCCGCCATCGCGCGAGGCGAACGACCCCGCCGACGCGGTAACCGTCGACCACTCGTCGACCGCTTCGTTCTCCCGAGTCGCACCGACTGCGCCGGGAGCCACACAATCATGATGAACTAAGTAATCAGAATAAAGAAGAAGAGGCAGGCACGATTCATGACGAACGAAAAATCGTCTCGGTCGCCTCCTGTGGTCGCCGAAAGCGCGGAGACGGACCGGGAAAGTGAGATAGAGTCATTGCTCGGCGAGATGACGCTGGAGGAGAAGGTCGGCCAGTTGAATCAGCTGAACGGCTCGGACCAGACCGGACCCGCTGTCGACGGTGTCGACCTCGAAGCCGAAATTGGATCGGGACGGGTAGGGTCGGTGTTGAACGTGGACGGACTCGAGAACCGTCGGCGGTACCAGCGGATCGCCGTCGAGGAGACGCGTCTCGGCATCCCCCTCCTATTCGGATTTGACGTCGTCCACGGCTTTCGAACTATCTTCCCGATTCCTCTCGGCGAGGCCGCCACCTGGAATCCCGACCTCGCTGAACGCACGGCCGACGTCGCGGGAACGGAGACCGCCGCGGCGGGCATCCACTGGACTTTTGCCCCAACCGTCGACGTCTCGCGAGACGCACGCTGGGGCCGGGCGATGGAGAGTAGTGGCGAAGACGCCTACTTGGCGAGCAAACTTGCCCGGGCACGGGTGCGCGGGCTGCAGGGCGAGGATCTGTCAGCGGTAGATACAGTTCTTGCCTGCGCCAAACACTTCGCCGGATACGGGGACGTCAAGGCTGGGCGCGAGTACAATACGGTCGACATCTCCGAGAGCTCGCTCAGAGACGTTCATCTGCCGCCGTTCGAGGCAGCGGTCGACGAGGGCGTCGCGACGGTGATGAACGCCTTCACGGCGTACGACCGAATTCCCGCCGGCGCGGACGAATCACTCGTGTCCGAGACGCTCAAGGACGACTGGGACTTCGAGGGATTCGTCGTTTCGGACTGGAACTCCGTCCGGGAACTCATCTATCACGGGGTGGCGGGAGACGAAGCCGAGGCTGCCGAGACCGCCATCGAGGCCGGTTCGGACGTGGACATGGTTGGTCACGTCTTCTCGGACTCGCTCGTCGGCCTCGTCGAGGACGGTACTGTCGATGAATCGACGCTCGACAACGCGGTGCGTCGCGTCCTTCGCTACAAGTTCGAACTCGGCCTTTTCGACGACCCGTTCCGCTACTTCGACGACGACCGGAAGGCGGCGGCGACGCGGCGGGAAGCACACCGGAGCGTAGCAAGGGAGGCGGCGCGAGAATCGCTGGTGCTGCTGAAGAACGAGAAGGACCTGCTGCCGCTCGTGGACGATTACGACGATATCGCGGTCGTCGGTGCGCTCGCCGACAGTCAAGACGACATGCTCGGCAACTGGCGCGCCCGCGGTCAGCCTCGCGATGCGGTGACTGTTCTCGAAGGGGTGCGGGCGGCAGTCGGCGATGGGACCAACGTTCGGTTCGTGGAGGGGTGTGACAGATCCGGTGCCGTCTCCGAGAAGTCTCAGCGTGAGGCCGTCGAGGCCGTCGACGACGCCGACGTAGCGGTGGTTGCGGTCGGCGAGAACTGGGAACTCTCGGGCGAGTGCCGGAGTCGGACCAGCATCGACCTCCCGGGCGACCAGCGGTCACTCCTCGAAGCGCTCGATTCGACGGACACCGACGTCGCGAGCGTCCTTTTCAACGGGCGCCCGCTCGCAGTGCCGTGGATGGACGAGCACCTACCCGCTATCCTCGAGGCCTGGTTCCCGGGAACGCAGGCGGGACACGCCGTCGCCGACGTCCTGTTCGGCGAACGTGACCCGTCGGGACGGCTACCGATGAGCTTTCCGAGGAACGTCGGTCAGTGTCCGGTGCACTACGACCACCTGCCGACCGGACGGCCGGCGGAGACGGCCGAACCTGGTTGGGCGACATCGTACATGGAAACGCCGAACGCGCCCCTCTACTCGTTCGGTCACGGTCTCAGTTACGCCGAGTTCGAGTACGATGAGTTCGCGCTCTCGGACGACGTCCTGGAACGAGGGGGAGTGCTCACCGTAAGCGTTCGAGTGACCAACACCGGTGACCGGCGAGGGGACGAGACCGTGCAACTCTACACTCACGACCGGGTAGGAAGTCGCTCGCGTCCCGTGAAGGAACTCGCCGGGTTCGAGACGGTGACGCTGAATCCGGACGAGAGTAAAACGGTCCGGCTCCAGCTGACTGAGGATGACCTCGCCTTCTGGACCGCCGACGGTGAGATGGCCGCCGAACCGGGCGAGTTCGAGGTTATGGTCGGGCGGTCCGCGGCGGACATCAGGGTGACCGGGGCGTTCGAACTGCGCGGGTGAGTGCTCCCTGTTGTGTTGCCTCCGATTGTACTTTCTGTTCAAAGCAAATCGTTCGTTCCTCGAGATTGTGGAGTGTTTTTAGGACGTGGATGGCTGCAATTCCGGTAGTTGCTGGTGAGCGGTTCCGGGACTATACTATCAGAATGAATACGTCTGGATGTATTTTGTAGTACTATTTCAACATAACTCTTTAGTAGGTGGGAGAGAGTCACAAAGGCATGCGCGACGGAACGAACGATGATGCAGAACTGAACTGGACCCGCCGTCGGACGCTGGAAGCGGCAGGCACCGTCGGAATCGCGAGCCTCGCCGGCTGCTCGGGAACGTCGTCGCAGGGCTCGAACGGCAACGGGAAATTAGCCGACCCAGAGCTCACCCTCTCGGAGTGGCTCGTCCCAAAGGACGCTCAGTATAACTCGTTCAACTCGAAGAACTGGCCCGGCGACGCGTCACGAATGCTCTACGACGCGTTCGTCAGGTACAACGCCAAAAAACACGAGTTCGAGCCGAATCTGCTCACCAACTGGTCCATCAACGGTAAGACGGTCACGCTGAAGACACGGAAACAGAAGTGGCACAACGGCGACCCCGTCACGGCGAACGACCTTGTCGCCCAACTCCGCCTCGAGAAGCACATGGGACTGACGAAGTTCCTAGAGTCGGCGGAAGTGACGGGCGACCGGTCCGTGAAGCTCACGCTGACGAACGAAATCAATCCGGACATCTTCCTTGAGACCTTCCGGAACAAGCGACTCACGGTGAAAAAGAGTCTGTTCGAGAAGCACCTCCAGGAATTCGAGACCGCGTCGAACGAGTCCGAGAAGGCCACGGCCCAAGGGAACCTGAGCGGCAGGACAATAAAGGAGCCAGTCGGTAACGGGCCGTTCGAGCTGAAGGAGGCGACGAGCCAGCAGTTTACGCTCACCAAATTCAAGAAGCACCCGCAGGCCGGCAACATCAACTTCCCCCGGGTCATCTACAAGTACTTCCCGTCGAACCAGAAGCGCTGGCAGGCGCTGATGAACAACGAACTGGACGGACAGGCCCAGATGTTCGTTCCGAAGAACGTCCGAAAGAAGTTCCCGAAGAGCGTCGTACGGGCAAAAATCCCGACGAACAGCGGGTTCGGGGTGACGTTCCAACACGACCACGAGCACTTCGGCCAGCGGAAGGTTCGGCAAGCCATCGCACACGTCATCGACCGCAAGCAAGTCGCGAAGAACTCCGGCGGCGATACCAAACAGCCGGTCGACATTCCCAACGCCGTCCCGGCGAACTCCAACAAGTGGCTCGGGAGCAGCGCTAGCAAGTTCAACAAGTACCAGACGAGTACACAGAAAGCGGCGGCGCTGCTCAAGGAGGCTGGATTCAAGAAACAGTCCGGAACGTGGGTCGACGAAAACGGAAAAACCCTGAAAGCTCCGTTCAAGGTTCCGTCGGGGTACACCGACTGGATGACGGCGTCCGAGACTATCGTCAGCCAACTCCAGAGCTTCGGTATCGACGCGAAGCTCGTCTCTCGGAGCACCTCGACGTTCTGGGGGAAGGACTTCGCGAAAGGTGACTTCGTGCTGGCCTCCGGCGGATGGTCGGCACGACTCCACTCGCATCCGTACTTCCACCTCAAGTTCCAGCTTGCAAGCTCGGCCGCCGACAAGGTGTACAATTACCCCGACACGGTCTCCGTTCCCTCGATGAAGTCCGGTGGAGGCTCGAAAAAGGTCAACGTCGCGAAGGAAGTCGAAAACCTTCTCACCGCGAAGCCGGGAACGCAAACGAAACAGAAGGCCGAGAAGCTCGCCTGGGTCGTCAACCAGACGATTCCGGTTCTCCCGATACAAGAGAAACTCGCACAGAGCTTCCTCACGAAGGACGACTGGAAGGTCCCGAGCCAGAACGACGAGAGCATGTACGTCTACTGGCCAACGTCGTGGCTCCCGAGAACTGGCGAACTGTCGGCCAAGACGAAGTAAGAACTCGTCACACGAGTAATGTCAACACAATATATAGCCAAACGGTTCGGCCGGGCGCTGTTCACGGTCTTTGCAGTGATTTCGCTGTCGTTCGGGCTGACGAGGCTCATGCCCGGTGGCCCCGTCGACGCCCTGCGAGCGCAACTCATCAAACAAAACGCGGACATGTCCATGTCGGAAATCAACCAACGGCTCGCCACCTACACGAACGTCCAGCCCGACGAGCCGCTCTACGTCCAGTACTTCCAGTACCTCGGCTCCGTCCTCCAGGGCGACTTCGGCAGATCCATCTGGAGGGACGTTCCGGTCATGGCCGTTCTGGGCGATGCACTCCCATGGACGATTCTCATCATGACGCTGGCCCTACTGCTGATGTTCGGAATCGGTGTCTCGCTCGGCGCCGTTCTGGCTTACCGCGAGGGGACAACATTCGACCTCAGCGGGTCCGTCGTCTCGCTAGTGCTGAGTTCGACGCCATACTACGTCGCCGCAATCCTGTTCGTCTACATCCTGGGCTACCAGCTAAGCTGGTTTCCGACCGGCGGCCGCTACGGGACAGCAGTCGAGCCGGGATTCACCCTCGCCTTCGTGACCAGCGTGCTGTATCACGCCGCCCTCCCCGTGCTTTCGCTCGCCATCACCGGATTCGGCGGCTGGGCGCTCACGATGCGCGGGAACAGCATCAGCATCCTCGGAAAGGACTACCTCCGCGTCGCTCGCTTGCGCGGACTCTCAGAGCGGCGTATCGCCTTTCGATACGTCGGCTGGAACGCGATACTTCCCATGTACACTGGGCTGATGATTTCTGTCGGGATGGCGTTCGGTGGATCGGTCATCCTCGAGCAGATTTTCTCTTATCCCGGCGTCGGCTACTACATGTTCCGGGCGATCGGCAATCGCGATTATCCGATGATGATGGGCGCGTTCCTGCTCATCACGCTCGCGGTCGTCATCGGAATCCTCATCGCGGACCTGACGTACACCAAACTGGACCCGCGCATCGAAAGTGGTGGTTCCGATGAAATCTGAGACGAACGCATCCCAGTTCGACATCACCGAAACGTCGACCGAGACGAGAGCGGCCCGGTTCCACCAATACGTCGAACAGTATCTGCTGGTCCCGTCCAAAATCGTCTGGTCGGACAAGCGTGCTCGTTTCGGTTCGCTTATCATCCTTCTGTACCTGCTGATGGGTACGGTCGGCGTCGCAGTGGTGAAGCAGCCGAAGGCGAATCAGGGCGAGCGACTCATCGCGCCCTTCCAGACGATGGCGTTTCCGCTGGGTACTGACGGCCTCGGACGCGGCATCCTGGCTCAAATCGTTCACGCGACACCGTTTATGTTGAAGATGGTGTTCGCCGGCGCGGTGTTTACAGTCACAGTAGCGACGGTCGTCGGGACGCTTGCCGGCTACAAGGGCGGGACGGTCGACAGCGGTCTCATGACCATCACGGACATCGCGCTAACGATTCCGGGATTGGTACTCGTCATCGTTCTTGCGGTCATCCTCAATCCGAAGGGCCCCTTCCTGATCGGAATCGTACTCAGCATCAACGCGTGGGCCGGACTGGCCCGGGCGATTCGTTCTGAGGTGCTCTCGCTACGGCACGAGTCCTACGTCGAAGCGTCTCGCGTGCTGGGGCTCTCCACGAGCAAAATCCTCAGGCAGGATGTTATTCCCAACCTCATGCCCTACATCACGATGAACTTCGTGCAGGCGGCCCGGACGGTCATCTTCGGGTCGGTCGGGCTCTTCTTCCTCGGGATTCTCACGTCGAGCGCGCCGAACTGGGGGAAGATGATGAATCTCGCATACAGCACGGCGGGCGCCCTCTACACCGTCGATACCGCCCACTGGCTTATCATGCCGATGCTGACTATCATTCTGTTCTCGCTCGGTCTGACGCTGTTCGCACAGGGTGCGGACCGCCTGTTCAACCCCCGCATCCAGGCCCGTCATTCCGACAGTACTCCCGACAAGTCCTCCGAGGACGACGCGGGAGATGCGACCACCGTTGGTACCAACTCCGGAGGTACGCTCTAAATGTCACGACAATCACCACGACAGCAGTCACAGCGCAGGGACGAAGACGTCGCTATCAGCATCCGAGACGTGTCGGTGACGTTCGAGATGGATCGTGGGTCGGCGAACGTCCTGAACGGCGTCGATCTCGACGTCGAGCGAAACGAGCTGCTCGGCGTCGTCGGCGAGTCGGGGTCGGGAAAGTCGATGCTGGCGTCGTCGATGCTCGATGCCGTCGAAGAACCGGGACAGGTCGAGGGCGAAATAACGTACTATCCCGAGGAGGGAGAGCCGGTCGACATCCTCGACCTGAGCGACGACGAACTGAAGCGTCTCAGATGGGAGGAAATATCGATGGTCTTCCAGGGGGCGCTCTCGTCGTTCAATCCGACGATGAAGGTCGGAAAGCACTTCGAGGAGACGCTCACCGCTCACGACGCGGACGTGAGCACTGGCATGGACCGTGCTCGCGAACTCCTCTCTGACCTCTATCTCGACCCGGACCGAGTGTTGGACTCCTATCCGCACGAACTCTCGGGGGGAATGAGCCAGCGAGCCCTCATCGCGCTGTCTCTGGTGCTCGACCCGGAGATTCTCGTCATGGACGAACCGACGGCAGCGCTGGACCTATTGATGCAGCGGTCGATCCTGTCCCTGCTCGACGACCTGCAATCGAAGCACGACCTGACCGTCGTTTTCATCACACACGACCTTCCGCTCGTTGCCGGCCTCGCGGACCGACTCTGCGTTCTGTACGCGTTCGAGGTCGCCGAACGGGGACCGACGGACGCAGTCGTCGAGGAGGCCCGCCACCCCTACACACGGGCGTTGCTGAAGGCGGTTCCGAATCTCGACGCGCCGTTGGAGTCGATGAAACCAATAGAGGGAACCGCGCCGGACCCAGTCAACATCCCTCGCGGGTGCACCTACGCGCCCCGGTGTCCGCTCGCCGACGAAACGTGTCACAAGAACGACCCGGAGCTACGGCCCGTCGACCATCCCGACCACGACGCCGCCTGTCACCACTGGGAGGACGCGGCCAACGCCGTGTCGTTCGACGCGGACGAACTGGAGGGCAAGCCATGACCGGAGCCCCCGTCGTCGAACTTCAGAATCTCGAAGTTCACTTCGAGAAAGACCAGGGACTGCTCGAATCGGTGCTGAACGAACCGGACGTCGTGGGTGCCGTCGACAACGTCGACCTCGCTATCGACGACGAGGACGTCGTGGTACTCGTCGGCGAATCGGGGTGTGGCAAGACGACGCTTGGAAAGACGGCAATCGGTCTCCAGAAGCCGACCGGTGGTTCGGTACGCTATCGCGGACACGACGTTTGGGACGCCAAGCGCGGAAAGGGCGACGTTCCGTTCCAGGAGATTCGGAAGTCGCTCCAGATAATCCACCAGGACCCCGGAAGTTCGCTCAATCCGAACCAGACGGTGTTGAAGACGCTCGAAGCGCCGCTGAAGAAGTGGCAGGACGACCTCAGCCAGGCCGACCGCCGCAACCACATCTACGGGATGATTGAACGCGTCGGCATGGAACCCGCGACCGACTACGCCCATCGCTATCCCCACCAGCTATCCGGCGGCGAGAAGCAGCGTATCGCGCTCGTCAGGGCGTTGCTCATGAACCCGGACCTCATCCTCGCCGACGAGGCGGTCAGCGCGCTCGACGTCTCGCTCCGCATCGAGATGATGGACCTGATGCTCGAACTGCAGGAGGATTTCGGCACCTCGTACCTCTTCATCTCCCACAATCTCTCGAACGCCCGCTATCTCGCCCAGAAGGCCGGCGGCCGCATCGGCATCATGTATCTCGGCGAACTGGTAGAGATCGGCCCTGCCGAGGAAGTGCTCCAGAATCCACAGCATCCTTACACGAAGGTCCTGCGCTGGGCGACCGCGGACATCGACCCCGAGGACGAGGTCGAAGAGCCGCCCGTGCGGGCTATCGATATTCCCGACCCGGTCGACCCGCCGAGCGGCTGTCGCTTCCACACTCGTTGTCCGGAGGCGCGCGAGGTGTGTGCGTCCTCCTGTCCAAAACTAGACAGGTGGGACGCATATAACGAACATCATGCGGCGTGCTTCCGGCAGGATCCGAACCACGAGTACTGGGAGAGCGAGGAAATTGCGTCGGAAACGCCGTCACTCGCAGACTCCGACTGAAAATGTCCGTCTCAGCTTACCGGTCCGGCCCGGGGGTTAGGCCCGCGGTCGGCACAGCGACCCCGCTCCTCGACCCGAACCGAGCAGCTAAGACGCTCGAAGTTCGTAGGAGGTGCTAACGGATGTGGCTCTGGCGTTTCATCTTCAGCGCGTTCACCGTCCTCATGGTGTTGCTCCTCTTTAGCGCCCCGTACGTCACGCCCGGGACCGCCAGTTACTACGTCTCCGTCCTCTCGTCCGGCTTGATACTCGTTGGATTGGTCGCGAGCGGCGTCCTCGCGGCAGTCGACTGGGACCCGTTCTGACCGCCGTCACCGCTCGAGCGTCACCTGCTTCGCCTCGAAGTCTTCCATCAGTGACCCCTCTCCGCCGACGCTGTAGCGTCCGTCGTCGGTCTCCAGGGTCAGGCTCGCCTCAAGCGGGAACGTGTTCGTCGACGGATTCACCAATCCCTGTCGGATTTCGACGACGTCGCCCGAGACAGTCCGGACGTCGGTCGACGCGTTTTGCGCGAGGGGCGTGACTTCGGCCGTCGCCGACACACGGCGGCCATCACGATGGTGTAACGTTGCTTCGAGGACGGCCGAGCGGAAGTGGTCGTACGTCTTGGGGAGCGGCCCAGGTGCTGCGACGTACACCTCCTCTGCGACCGGCCAGTAGTTACTCAGACACGAACCGACGATGGTCCCGACCAACTGCGGCTGTCGCACCGTCACGATGTCACGCCCGCCGTCCGCCCCCGTGAACGACCCGGCGGGACCGAGCACGCCCACCTCGACGTCGGCCCCGACCATCAGCGGGAGCGGAGTATCCAGAACTCGAACGGCCGTGTGCGGCAGGTCGAGTTCGTCCAAGCGCGGCATCCCCCGATTTTCCTCCACGAGGAGCAGGACGGAAGCGCCGCGGTCGGCGGCGTTCTCGATCTCCTCGGCGAATCCCGAGTATCTGGAGCCGGGTATCGAGAGGACGATTTCGTCGGTCGTCTCGTCGATTATCTTCTTGATACGCCTCCGAGCAGTCTGGTCCGACTGGATGACATCGAACTCGATGTCCGTCGGCTCTGGCGCCGTGAACAGCTGTTTGAGGTCGGATTCGACCGTCTCTAGCTCGTCCATCAGGTTCCCGATGGCTTGCTCAGGGTCGATAGCGCGAATCGTCGTCGGGTTCTCGTACTCGTTGAGGACGACGACATCCCGGTCGGCTAGTTGCTCGGTGATATCGTACACGTACCGCGTCGAGATGTCGACCGCCTCGGTGATCTCGGTGACGGTCGCCTCACCGTGTTCCAGCACGACGAAGTACACGTCAATCTCCTTGTCCGAAAGACCGATCTGCGTGAGCAACTCGCGAGCCCGCTGTAACGACATTGTATCGGTGAAAACGTTCCTCCAAGATTTGTCTTTCGAGAGACCGCTCAGTTAGATGGAGAACGTCTCCGCCGACAGTAGCTCTTCGGGGCCGGAGCCGATGCTCGTGCCGTGGAAGTGGTCGCGCAGCACGCCGTCGGCGAGATAGTTCGCGATTGGCGCAAGGACCATCGCCTGGTCGAGTATCAGGTAGGACTTCGTGACGGTCCCCGAGGTGACGTCGACGGAATCGTAGAACCCGTACTGGCTCTCGGCGCCGTAGTTCTTGAGCGTTCGGATGTTCTCGAGGACGTCGCCTTCGTCCGCGTATTCAAGCGCCAGGAACGTCGCGTGCGGGGTAACGATGCCCTCCTCCTCGTAGCCGCTGATTCCCAGTTTGTCGACGCCGTACACGCCGTACCCGTCGGGCGTTGCACATGGCGAGAAGCCCCAGGCGTCGTACCCCTGTTCGTTCGCGTATTCGACCTGGAGGTACGCCTGTCGATGATTGTTCAGCCCGAGCGCGTCCGTCCCCAGTTCCTTCTCTTTGAGAACCAGCGACGGCATCAGCGACTCGAACATGCTGCCGCCCCAGCTTGGAACGTACTTCTCGTCCAAGTACTCGTAGTGGCCCTCGTAGACTGGCATCTCGCCGAACGACTCTGACTGGTACGTCCGAGTAACGCCGGACGGGTTCTGGTTCGTCCAACTGTAGGCGTCTCCCGGCGGGAACGTTCGGTACATCTGCCACCAGCTTCCGAGGTCGATGTCGTCCTTGCCGATGGCGAGGTAGTACGCGATCCGGGGCTCCGTGTTGAAGGAGCCGTAGTGGCCGACGAGTCCACTGTCGGAATCGTGTTTCGCGTGCATGTGGCCTGGTTTCGTCGTCTCGCCTTCAAACAGGTCGTATATTTCCGGGTCGTAGAGCGCGGTATAATCCGCGGATTCGACCAACTTATATGCGCGCTCGCGCAGCGCCGGGAAGGCGTGGCCGACGACGAGCAGTCCGGCGGAGAGCCATCCGTTGTCGATTGTCGAAACATTTCTTGCGCTCGAGGAGTTTTCCCGCACCTCGCCGGTTTCCACGTCGTACCAGCGATAGAACAGCCCATTCCACGTCTCCGCACGTTCGAGCGTCGAAAGGACGTTCGTCAATCGATCCCGCGCGCGCTCGTCGTCGAGGAACCCCAGTTCGTTCGCGCTGACCGTGGTCAGGAGTTGAACCCCGATGTTCGCCGGCGACGTCCGTCCCGAACCTTCGTACCCGCTCGGCGTTTCGTCGACGCGGTCCGGAACAAACCCCGTCCGGTGGCGTGTGAACTCCTGGACGAAGCGATACGTCTTCCGGGCGATGCCCCGGAGCTGTCCCGTCAGGCTTCGCTCTGTTTCCCTGCCCTTTTGATCGGTAGAACGGGCGGCCGAGGCCGTGCCAACGGTCGTTCCGGTGCTCAGCGTCGCAATCGTCCCGAGGACGCTTCGTCGTGGGACCGTCCGCTTCCCCTCTTTCGAGCCATGGTTAGGCATACCACTTCGTTTCCGATTGCCCCTCCTTTAAACTGTTGAACTAGCACAACAACATTTGTGAACCAAACTGTGTCGACGTCGGCAAAAAGTCGAGTCGGCTGCACCGGCGGCATGGTTTATCATTTAGCCTCCATCTCGGCCACGTTCTAAACATCAGCTACCACATATCTTTATGTGGGTTAACTGGTGCCGTTCGATCTAACCTCTCTATTCAGCGTATCCTTCTTGTCAGCCAGGAAAGTTCCAACAGGACCGATGAAGGTCGTTTATTCGACGTACTCTTCACTACTCATGCTGTTGTACTCTCGATCCACAACCGCAAGCCGCACGCGGTAGTACCGCCTGCTAACGGCCGATCAAACTGGAATACTCTCCGGCCGTCTTTTCAGTGTCCAGATGCTCGTCGATTCTAGTGGTATCACAACCCCGGATGTTCTCGTCGTCTCAGTGACGCCGAGACCCATCCAAAATGGGGTGCTCCTCATCGCCGACCACGGTTGTTTGGCGTACTATCGGTCGGAACGTTCGCTGATTCCCTCGGACAAAAATCTAAAATTGCGCGATACGCGCCGATACCCAGACGAGGACGTATGCTACTGACGGCTGAACATCACTCATGGGAAGCCACTCAATCGACCGTATAGATGGACTGGCGACCGCTCCGGCGGTTATCCGGAACCCTCCCGACGACACGAACGAGACCGACCGAATGACCGACTCGGACTTCATCAGGTCTGTCGTCGGTCGAGCGCACGGACCGATCGACCCGACGGACACCGACAAAGCAGGCGTCGACCGTCGCTCCCGACGCGAAATGGATCGATGACGGTTCTCGTCTTGGGCGACCAACTCGTCCGAGAGGTCGGTCCCATCGCCGAGCGACCTGACGAACGGGTGCTCATGATAGAGGCGCGCGCGTTCGCTCACAGACTCCCCTACCATCCGCACAAGCTCACGCTCGTGTTCTCTGCGATGCGGCACTTCCGGGACAAACTCCGCGCCGCCGGCAGACAGGTCGAGTACCGGCAGGCCGAAACCTTCGGCGAGGGCTTAGCGAGCCACTTCGAAGCTCATCCGGGCGACGAACTCGCGGTGATGCGACCCGCGAGCCATGGCGCCGCCAGGCGATTACGCGAGTTGATAGAACGAGAGGACGGCAGCGTCGACGTCGTCGACAATTCCCTGTTCCTCTGTTCGCGTGCCGATTTCGACACGTGGATTGACAACCGGTCGACGCCGTACCGCCACGAGGAGTTCTACCGGTTCATGCGCCGGGAAACCGACTATCTGATGGACGGCGACCGGCCGGTCGGCGGAACCTGGAACTTCGACCAGGAGAACCGCGAGTTCCCCGGACCGGAACACGAACCGCCGGACCCACCCCGTTTTTCGCCCGATGACCTCACCCGGGACGTTGCCGAATGGGTCGACGAGACCTTCGATGGGAGCTACGACGGGCCACCCTACGGTGGTGACTGGGCAGACCCGGAGTCGTTTCGCTGGCCCGTCACTCGCGAGGACGCGCTCGCGATGCTCGACGGGTTCGTCGAGGAGCGATTGGTCGCGTTCGGCCCCTACCAGGACGCCATGCTCGACGGCGAGTGGGCGATGAATCACGCGCTTCTCTCCCCGGCGCTCAATCTTGGGCTGCTCCGCCCGGCGGAAGCGGTCGAGGCCGTCATCGCGGCCGGCGAATCAGACCCGGACATTCCGCTCAATAGCGTCGAGGGGTTCGTCCGCCAGATTATCGGCTGGCGGGAGTTCGTCCGTCACGTCTATCGGACGACGATGCCTGGCCTCGCAGATGCCAATCAGTTGGACGCGGACGCAGACCTCCCGGAGTGGTACTGGACAGGCGAGACGGACATGGCCTGCCTCTCGGACACCATCGCGAGCGTCCGGGAACGGGGATACAGCCACCACGTCCAGCGGCTGATGCTCCTCTCGAATTTCGCTCTCCTCTACGGCGTCGATCCGCGGCAGCTCAACCGCTGGTTCCACGCAGGCTACGTCGACGCTTATCACTGGGTGACGACGCCGAACGTCGTCGAGATGGGGTCGTACGGTGCGGGTGTCTTCGCGACCAAGCCCTATGCCGCCTCTGCAAACTACGTCTCCAGAATGAGCGATTACTGTCCGGATTGTCCGTACGACCCCGACGAGACCACTGGCGACGGGGCGTGCCCCTTCAACGCTCTCTACTGGGATTTCCTCGACCGAAACGAAATTGATCTCCGCCGGAATCCTCGGATGGCGCTGATGTACTCATACTTAGACGACGCGGATAGCCAGGCGATTCGTGACCGTGTCCGGACCCTCCGACGTATGGAGAAGGACGGGGAGTTATAACGTGGCTCCGGTGAACCGCCTCGGGGTCAAGCCCCGAGGCTTCCCGTGGATTAGTCAGACACTCCCACGACACCATCGGTCTGTTAACCTCGAGATCGTGCGGACGGTCAAGAGCATCACGGCGCGGGAGATGTGGGAACAGTACGAGCCGTTCTTGGAGG
This sequence comes from Halomicrococcus pelagicus, assembly GCF_050954125.1. Lineage (NCBI taxonomy): Archaea > Methanobacteriati > Methanobacteriota > Halobacteria > Halobacteriales > Haladaptataceae > Halomicrococcus > Halomicrococcus pelagicus. Next base: position 62,921 of record NZ_JBPBWC010000025.1, read on the forward strand.
AGTACCTGTGGGGTGGCGGATTTTGGTAGGAATCGTACTACGTCGGGACGGCAGGAGATGTTTCGAGCGACACGATTGAGCAGTGTATCGAGCGAACGGAACACGTTTAATCGGGATTACGGTTTTCACCCCTCGGGGTCAAGCCCCGAGGCGGTTCACTAAGAATAGGTGGTCTAGTTCACTTTCTTCAGTGGTTTCGCTAGGTCGCAGTGCTGTCGCCCCGAGAGTTGTTAGTGAACTGGCTCGATAACAACGTGGTCGTGCTGTAACCCGCCTACAGTAGGTTTTCGCATTTGTCACATGAGGCTGTGATAAATACACGCTCTCTATTGTGCACCCGTTCTCTAACGCTGTTCAGTTCATGGTGCGTATGTATCGCAGTTCATACCTTATTGAGAGACAGCTGATAGGTGGCGTAGTCACCAACCACTGTTCGGAGTTCATAATACTCGCCTTGATACTTCACGTAGCGGTTGTTCAGGAATTGATTCGGAAACTTCGCCCCATGGGTTTCGGTCTCGCCGCCCATCCTGGCAGCGTCGAACATCCGTTGGGCGTAGGCCGATAAGTTTCGGTACTCAATGGCGGCAGTTGCATCATTGACTGCCGACGCGTTTACCTCGGTTGTATTTCTGAGTTGATACCCACCACGAAACCCCTGATGTTCCCACGACATCTTGTAGAGTTCGCCTTGGTGACGAACATACCACCCGTCCTTGTCAGGCGATACTCTTCCAGAAAGGTTCGAACGGGTGACCGTCACGGAACCGTTTTCGATCGCTGTTCGAAGTATATGTCGAGTTGGCGGTTCGAGATTCTGATAGTCAAGAATCTTTGCCTGTGAGATGGTCGTGGTTGTCGGTGTAGAACTCGTTGTGGGGGTCATTGTCACCAGGGTAGTGGTGGTCTCTGTTGGTGGTGACCCTGTGGTCGTCGCCTTCGGAGATGGGGAACCGACACAACCAGCAAGGACCAAGAGTACCACAATACAGAGGGGGCGAAAGCGGAATTTCATGTCTCCCGCACGATATGCTTACGCAAATGCTTTCTGGGAAGTACACGCTTTGGATTGCGCACGAGTCATCTGGCCCTGTTCAGTCTGTGGTACAAATTTATCGTTTCGTCATTCCATCGTCTCCGCCCGTTAGCCATCAAGGTACGTTAGCGTCTGTGCTACCACCTCGGACTCTACTGCCCCACGGAACGAGTGGTCTTCCCTGTCAAGTGTGAGGAGTTCCCCATCAGGAAGGGCGTTGACCATCTGTTGCGAATTCCTTACGGGCACAGTTTCGTCGTCGGTACCGTGGAGAATCAGCACGGGTATCTCGATCTCTTCGAGGAACGTTGGGCTAACGACTGGCCTGTCTCCCTCGCTGAACTGTTTTTCCTTCACAGCACCGACGTTCGACGTATCCTCTACCCCAATAGCAGGTGCCCACAATACCATCGCCTCGACAGCGTTGGGGATATGCGTGAGCGACATGCCCGCGCCAAAGCTCTTCGCGACGATGGAGATCTCCGCACAGCCTTCGGACTGTAAGCGTGCTATTGCTGCGTCCACTTCATCGTGAAGGTCGCTCAGTGTTTTCTGTCTGAGGTTCTCTTGTTCGCCCCACGTCTGAAACCGCAGACAGCGATAGCCTCTGTCCGCAGCCTCCTCCGCAAACCTATCGAAAATATCGCCATAAGGGCCGTGTCCCGCTCCAGGCCGCACAACAATACCGCGCTTTGACCCTTCAGTGGGTACATTGAGCCGCCCGGTATACGTGTTGTCCCCGACTTCTAATTCAATGTTTGTGACAGACATTATATATTTATAAAACTACTTATTAAGTACTACATGTATCTGGTGGATTATTGGACTTTGTCTCCTTGTAGAAGGCCGTGGTATCCAATATGCCCTTCTGAGCGGAGGAATAACAGAAACCCAAGCGGTGTACTGTTCAATTCACGCTCTGCACTGTACATCTCACCGACAAAACTGCTCAGTTCGTGGAGTGAATTGCTCACCGTCGAGTGAGAACCCCAATCGAATCGATATCGAATGTCAAGCTATCATCACCACCGTTATCGGGTGGATAGTAGTGAATGTGGTCTTCGTCGGTTAATTTGCGGTTGTTCTCGTACACACTATATCGGACGAGGTACGGTCGGGCCTCAGCAACGCCCGTCCGTTGTGCTTGACCCTGTGGTTCCACGTCAATGCTTGCGTCGTATACCCTCGCCTCACTACGAGATATATCAGCACTCCTTCTAAAGAGAGTCAACTCAACTGTATATGGATTCTCGGCGTGACTGACTACAGTGACAGTAAGCATCGAAGAGGGGGACGACAGCGCCGAACAGCCAGCCAATCCAGTTACTATAGCTGGGGTTCCGAGGAGGAGGGTTCGACGTTTCATAGCTACATTATGTAATACTATCGGTAAGTTATTTTTCCTATTTTGCTCAATATACAGGGAAGATAGCTCGAGCACCCCGCAGTCAGCACCATGACCACGAGGACGATGATGACGGACCGCTTCATACAGCGAGGATAACTATGAATATTAATGAATTTTGGTATAGGACTGGGACTCGGCGCGCTGCTCGCGGACGGTCACGAATTCTGTGTTCTGCTCGGACTGCCCGACCGTCTCGAAGAGCTGTCGGCCTACCTTCGCTGCTTCTGCCACGAGATTCGATGACTCATCATCGACGCTTTCGGCACTATCGTAGTCTCGAACGATCACGCTTATTGGACGTTTGAGGAAGTTTTGCATGCAACGACTAGCTGTTTTCCGGGCCGTGATTAGGAAACGATATCGGGTATTGCCTTCGAGCATGGGGCTTCCGCCCGACGGTCACCTCTGAAGAGAGCCATCACTGTCTGCAGCAGTGACGATTCCACTTCCCAAATCGAGTGCGATCGGGGCGAATCCCTTACTGTCTTGGCCGGAGACGCGGCCGATGTAGAGTGCAGAATTGATGAGTCCGATGTGGCTGAACGCTTGCGGGAAGTTCCCGAGCTGGCATCCATCTTCGTAACTGATCTCCTCGGCGAGTAACCCGAGCGGGCTCACATAGTCGAGCACGTTGAGGTACGTCTCTTTCGCCTCGTCAACTCTGCCCGTGAGCGCCAGTGCATCCACGAGCCAAAACGTACACAGGACGAACGCACCCTCTTCGCCTGGAAGGCCATCCTCGCCGTTGTACCGATAGACGAGTCCGTCCTCGGTCGTCAAATGCTGCTGAACAGCTTCGATGGTGTTGAGGATGCGTTCGTCATCGAAGGGGAGGAATCCGACGATGGGTAGGAGGAGTGCCGTGGCATCGAGCGTCTCCGTGTCGCCGAACGCCTGAACGAACGCTCCGAGGTCGTCGTCGTATCCGTTCTCGAGAACTGTCTTCTTGATCTCGTCGCGGACGGACTGCCAGCGGTCGAACGGAGCGTCGAAGTCGTACTCCTTCGCGATCGCGATCCCACGGTCGAGAGCGACCCAGCACATCACCTTCGAGAACACGAAGTGACGGGGGGCGCCTCGCACTTCCCAGATACCTTCGTCCTTCTTGTGCCAGACGTCACAGACGTAATCGATGATGTCTCGGATGGCGCTCCAGTCGGCCGTACTCAGCGTCCCGTTGCGAGCCGTCTCGTAGACGGCGAGGACGAGTTCTCCGTAGGTGTCCAATTGACGTTGCGTCGCTGCACCGTTCCCGATACGAACGGGCGAGGAACCATGGTAGCCAGCGAGGTGGTCGAGTTCTCGCTCTTCCAGGTCGGGACTCCCATGTAGTCCGTACAGCGGTTGGATCTGCTGTGGTGTATCGGTCCGGCAGAGGTCGAGAAACCAGTCAAAGTACTCGATGGCTTCGGTCGTGTGATGGAGGTTTGAAAGACCCTGGATCGTGAACGCAGCGTCCCGGATCCAATTGTAGCGGTAGTCCCAGTTGCGAACGCCACCGATTTCCTCGGGAAGCGACGTCGTTGGTGCGGCGGCGATAGCTCCTGTTTCAGCGTGCGTGAGCAGTTTAAGCGTCAGCCCAGACCGGACGACGAGGTCGTGCCACGGCCCGCCGAAGACACATTTCGACTCGTCGCAGGTGTGGGCCCACCCACGCCAATACTCGATCGTCTCGTCGAGGTACTGCCGCCCCGTTGCTTCGTCGACTGGCTCGTCGTCGCCATAACAGAGGACGAACCACTCGGTATCGCCGGATTCCATCGTCGTGGTCGCAGTCGCCTCGTCGTCTCTCACGTCGAATGAGAGGCCAGTGGAGAGAAACGCGATGTCGTCGTCGCCCTCGGCGAGGAGGCCATCGTTCCGGGCAGTGATCGTGGTCGACGCACGAGCGTAGTCGAACCGCGGTTCGAAGGCGACCTCAACGTCGACGGTGCCGCGACGACACTCCACCTTCCGATACAGTGCCCGCTGACGAGTGTGGCCGTCGTCAGTGACGGGCATGAAATCAGTCACCGAAAGCGTGCCCATCCCGGTCTGGAACTCAGTCTCGAGTACGTTCGTCCGATCAAGGTACCGGTGTGTAGATTCGTACGACGCATCCGGGTGAACGCGAAAGTGCCCCCCATCTTCAGCATCCAAGATACGTCCGAAGAGGCTAGGTGATTCGAGGTGCGGAAACGGACACCAGTCGACCGACCCATCGACGTTGACCAGTGCACACGTTTCCAGATTGCCGACCAGCCCATACTCTTCGAGGGGAGCGTACTCGTGCATACCTGACCACCACCTATACGTAGCCATCCAACATCAATTCCATGGGGTTGTGTGAACCGACTGCGGTCGCGCTTCTGGAGACCGGTTCAAAATAACGCGTCCAACGAACACTACAGGATTGGACCGGAGCAGACTCACCGGAGACGATTTGCTGGTGGAAACCAAGCACACTTGACCTCCTCCCGCGCCTGAAGACGCGGGAATCCCACCATAGGATTTCAGGCCGAGCGTGGCCCTAAGGTTTCAAGACGCATCCGGTCCGAGCGTCGCCTGCTGAGTTTCAGCATCGGCCCGGCTGTCTTGTGGCCCGGTCAATGAGGCCCCGTCCCCGCCCGAGTCATCGTCACCCGCCTTCTCACCTGAATTCAGGTCAGTTTGGGGGGTGACTCTCTCCGGCGGGGTAGCGATCCGCGATATTGAGCGCACCGTTGATGTCGGCGTGATACTCCGACACCCAACACTCTGGATTCGTGCAACTGAACAACGCCTGCGACCGCCGAGACCCACGCTCGCCGCAGGCGTGGCAGTTCTTCGACGTATTCCGTGAATCGACTGTCTCCACGGGGATACCAGCTTTGGCAGCCTTGTACTGGATCTGGGAGTGGAGTTTCGCAAACGCCCATCCGTGCAGGCGACGATTCATTTTTGCTCGTGTGAGAAAGACGGAGGTGGAGTCTGTTTCTCGATTTCTCGTGCCCAGTTCTCTATCATTTTCTCTATTTCCCGACGCATTCGTGGTTGCATCCATCGGAACAGCAATGCACCGATGGGACCGTACCTTGGTTGAAGATTGAATTCCGCCACAAGAATGACACCGTCGGTTCGGTCATCTACTTCGAAGATTCCAACGAATTGATCGAACAAACGGTGAACGCTACTTTCGCTTGCTTTAGTATCGACAGCAAACGCGTAGCGTCGCTCTGATTCCCAGAGAATGCACTCTTCATCCCACTGGTTATCGTTGTAATCCCAGCATCGACGGTGCATTCCGCTTCCTCTTGGATCAAGTGCGATGGCTCTACTGACATTGGGCGCAAATTCGCTTACAGCTTCAACATCTGCAATCGATTCCCAAACGTCGCTTACAGTGGCTTGAACGTGTCGTTCGACTCGAATCGTTCCCATGGTTATTCTATGGTTCGGAGAACGCTTATAGGCAAACGTTACCATGAACTCACCGAGAACTCTCCATTCCAGTTAGTTATGGAACAAAGCGAATCTTCTTCACAGGTGGTACGAGGCGGAAGCCACGGGGCTTGACCTCGAGGCGGTTGACGAGAAACGCAAAAACATTAGCTCTCATAGTAGACTCGATTATAATGAAACCTGGTCAACATCTGCAATTTTGAACACCTCATATGGAAAATGCCAAGTCCCTAAAAGCATTTATTGGTTCGAGACGTCCTGAAATGCCGCCTCAACTACCTTACTAAGCGTTGGATGCGCGTGAATTGTCCCAGCCACATCATCGACAGTCGCGCCAGTTCGCATTGCTACGACTGCCTCATGGAGTAACGCCGATGCTTCGTAGCCGATAATGTGACAGCCCAGTATTTTTCCCCCGGGCGTCGCGAGAACCTTCACAAACCCCTGTTCGAGTTTCTTCGCTCGTCCCATCGCCGAATCGCTATAGTCGGCCCGACCGACAACGTATTCGACGCTGTCATCGGTGAGTTCGCGTTCGGTCGCCCCGACACCAGCAATCTGTGGTTCAGTGAAAATCGTGTGCGGCATCGCCGAAAAGTCGATCGGCTGTTTTTCACTCTCAACGACGTTTGCGATCATGTGACGGGTCTCGTAGTCCCCTGAATGTTTGAACAGCGCGTTGCCAGCAATATCGCCCTGCGCCCAGACATTCCCAGCAGTTGTCTCCAAGTACTCGTTAGTCGTTACAAACCCACGGTCGTCAACCGCGATACTCGTCGAGTCGAGATTGAGCGTATCGCTGTTAGGGCGTCGCCCAAGTGCAACCAGGACCTCACTACCGCTGACAGCCAGCGTATCGCCATTTTCGGCCTCGCCATGGACAATATAACCGTCATCAGCTTCCTCGACAGCAACGACGCGGTAACCAGTATGGATGTCGTGGCGATCAGCAGCAATTTCAGTGAACATGGCAGCGACATCAGGATCTTCACGAGAAACGAGTGTATCATGTTTCTCGACGATGGTGACGTCTGTGCCCATCGATTCGAAGAAATACCCGAGTTCGACGGCGATGTAGCCCCCACCTAGAATAATCAGGCTTTCTGGCAGTTCTTCTAAATAGAGTGCGTCTTGGCTGGTGAGATAATCGATCGCGTCAAGACCATCGATTGGCGGGATTGAAGGACGACTACCAGCAGCAACCACGATCTTCTCACCGGATACGGCTTCACCGTCTAGGGCGAGCGTTGACTCATCGATGAACTCAGTTTGCTCTTTGAATAGCGTCAGATGCTCCTTTTCGCGATACCGCGCTTCCATGTCCTCGGCGATCCCACTCAGTAACTCATCCATCTCGGCGACGACTGCTGAGTAATCGATATCCTCGAGTGTAGCCGTGACATGGAAGCGTTCGGCCTCGCGGACGTCGTTAGCTGCATTTGCGGCTTGGATAAGCATCTTCGATGGGTTGCAGCCGCGATTCAAACACGTCCCACCGAGAGGACCGGGTTCGACAAGCGCAGTTTCAAGGCCGGCGTCGGCCGCCGCTGCGGCGACATTGTTTCCCGTTCCACCCCCAATGACGATGACGTCGAAACTCGTCATGACGTGTCCAGTAAATACTCGCAGCTACAAAAACAGGAGAGTGAGGATGAACTCACCCCCTTTCCATGTAGTATCCATCTGGCCCAATATCCGATTCTCACTGTCCGTGTGTCTGTTTGGTGGATAATGACGGTCAGATAGTGGTGGGGTTCCCTGGAGGTAATCTACTCACTTGTAGGTTAGATTACAGTTAAGGTTACCGGAGTACAGTAGGTGCCTAGAGGTAATCGCAGACAGATGGCTACCAAAACTGAATCAGTAATCGGAATCAGGACTGTCCGGAAAAACGAGTGGGTCGCCGGAGTGGTCGGCGGGTTCATCGGCAGCGTGTTGTTCGGTTTGATAATGCAGTACGTCATGCCACCGCCGCTACTGGAAGTCGTTATCCCGGCGATGTACGGTATCGAAGGCCCAGCACTAATGGCTGGCTGGGCGCTACACCAGTTCCACGGTGTCGTTCTCGGACTGACGTACGTTGCCATCGTTCAATTCGAACCACTCCGTTCGCCAGCCCGCCGACTCGGGGGAAGTATCGGCCTCGGAATCGGATACGGCATCCTGACGACCGTCTTCCTCGCAGTGTTAGTCATGCCGATTTGGTTGTCCGTCGTCGGCTTCCCGCAAGCACCGCCGTTCCCGAATATCTCAATTCCAAGGACGCTCGTCAGTCTCCTCGGACACATCGTGTACGCTCTTCCAGTCGCAATAGCGTACGCGCTTGTCGCCAAAGACTAACTAACACTCCTCTCCTAATTCGCATTGGTTCATCGCATGTCTAGGAACACCTTCACTATATTTGGGGGCGTCGTCCGCACCTTTGCCATACTCGTCGCTGGCATCCTGAACGAGCTCGCTGGCGGAAACACAGCCAGTCTTCTCATTGCCGTCCAATCAGAGCTGATTCCCGCTGGGTTTCCCGTGGCGAAGTTTCTCGCTCACTGGTGGGTGTTTCCCGCCTCGATCGTATTCTCGATGATTGCTCTGTCCTCGGGTGTTTCAGGAGCGCTCTTTTTCAGTCCGTTTTTCATTCTCGTGGTCGGACTCTCTCCCGCGCAGGCCATCGGTGCGGGCCTTATGACGGAAGTCTTTGGGATGGGAAACGGACTGGTGAACTATGTCCGTCAGCGAGTGGTGGATTATCCGTCATTCCACAGTGGGTATTGTCTTCCATTTCACAGTTCCATTGGCGCTTCGAGTGTAGAGTCGGCATCGAGGATCGGAGACAGGGTTGGCTGCATCTGATCAAGTTGCTCGGTTGGTTCCACGAGCTGTCGCTCTGGATCATAGTTGATGAGTCCTGCCGAGGCCAACTTTGGGAGGTGGACGTGATGGAGCGAGCGGCGAACCTCTGTTATCACGTCCTCAGACGCCTCTGTAATGGTCGTCTGATGATTGTACGTGAGGATGGTCTTTGTGAGGTCATTCAGCGGCAACGACCGCTGTTCTTCTGTGAGCAACGCAAGCACGATTCGACGATGCTGGTTTCGACACAGACTGAGGACCGAATCAAA
>NZ_JBPBWC010000026.1:0-70380 GCF_050954125.1 Halomicrococcus pelagicus
CTTGGCACTCCCAGTAGCCCCACCTGCCACCGTCCGTGAACCCCTCACAGATTCTCACCGTGCCGGGGTTCGGTGGGATTAAAAACCTGAAATATCCAACGCTCAGGATTCCTCCACGTTCACGCGGAGGAGGATGTCAATTAGCCAATGACGCCGCGAATCAGCTGCTCAGTTAAAGTACGACCGTAACGAGACAACACCTATCGGATTCCGATGGTATTCCTGAACCTGTGGCAAACGTATATGAAAACTATCCTGCAAGAATTTCCGGGTTCCGCACGCATGTCAACATATCCGGTATATGAATGCCCAATGCACACTCATGCTTTAGCAGCGAGTGTTTAAACACCAGTCATAATGAGCATGGGTTTTCTTTAAATAGCGATGCGAGGTTCTCACTGATGGGGCTTACTGAAATGGATTCAGGGATTTTGTTCGGCTTGATTACAATGACGTCATGGGGGATTTGGATAATCTTAGGCAACGCTGCGTCGGAGTCCATTGATCCGAGGACTGCTGCCGCGATCTCGTATCTCGTAGCGGGTCTTCTAGCACTTGGATTTATCGTTGTTTCAGATGCATCGCTCGCCGTTACTGCGAGAGGAGGGCTGCTTGCTGGGGCGGCTGGACTGTTCACTGCAACCGGCCTTATTTCGATGTACATCGGATTCTCCCGAGGGTCAACGACATTGGTCTCTACTCTCGGTGCCATGTATTTCGTCGTAGCGGCCATCATCGGTATGGTCGTTCTCGGAGACGATGTTACGATAACGAAAGTTACTGGAATCGCGTTCGCAGGCCTCAGTATCGTATTAATCACTCGATAGATTGGCTTAATTTGATGGTCGCACGTGAGTCGGTACTGACTATATCGCGCATTTTATACATATATATATAAATATATTATTTTAAATATTTTATGTTTCGTCCAAAGCGATAAGTGGCAAGGAAGGGCACTGGTAAGTGGGTTGTTTCCACATGGGAATGAACGCCGTTGTTTATCAAGGCCCCCACGACGTCGGGGTCGAAGAAGTCGAAGAACCGGAGATCGAACATCCGAACGACGTGGTCATAGACATCACGACGACAGCAATCTGTGGGTCGGATCTCCACATGTACGAAGGCCGGACGAACGCAGAACCGGGCATCGTCTTCGGCCACGAGAACATGGGGACAGTCAAAGAAGTCGGCGAAGCCGTCTCCACCCTAGAGGAGGGCGACCGCGTCGTCGCACCGTTCAACGTCGCCTGTGGGTTCTGTGAAAACTGCGAGGAGGGGTACACCGGATTCTGTACGAACGTCAACCCGGGATTCGCGGGCGGCGCCTACGGGTACGTTGCGATGGGCCCCTACCAGGGCGGGCAAGCCGAGAAGCTCCGAATTCCGTACGCGGATTTCAACGCCCTGAAACTCCCGCCCGGTGACGAACACGAAGACGCGTTTGCACTCCTGGCGGACATCTTCCCGACCGGATGGCACGGACTCGAACTAGCGAATTTCGAACCCGGCGATTCGGTCGCCATCTACGGAGCAGGCCCTGTCGGCCTGATGGCTGCCTACAGTGCTAAAATACGGGGGGCCTCCGAAATCTACGTCGTCGACCGCGTCGAAAGCCGTCTCGACCTCGCGGAAGAGCACTGTGACGCCACGCCAATCGACTTCGAGGAGGCAGATCCGGTCGAACAAATCAAGGACATACACGGCGGCGGTGTCGACAAAGGTGTCGACGCTGTCGGCTATCAAGCCGTCGACCCCGACAAGGAAGCCGACGACGCCTACGACCCGGCCCGCGAGAATCCGGCCATCGTCCTCAACAATCTCATCCGGACGGTCAGGCCGACCGGCGAACTCGGAGTTCCTGGCCTGTACGTCCCGGAGGACCCCGGCGCTCCGGACGAGTCCGCCGCACAGGGACGGCTCGGCATAGACTTCGGCCTCCTGTTCGAGAAGGGGCAGCGACTCGGAACCGGCCAGTGTAACGTCAAGGAGTACAACCGGGAACTTCGAGACCTCATCATCGAAGGGCGTGCCGACCCGAGCTGGATCGTCTCTCACCGCGTCGATCTGGAGGAGGCTCCGGAGATGTACGAGCGATTCGATAATCGCGAGGAAGGCGTCACCAAGGTACTCCTGGAGCCGTGACATCCTCTCCGCCCTGAAGGTGAGGGTTTCTCCAGGTACTTCCGTACCAATCGATTCGAACAGACACAGGGGTCCTACCGCCTCGTTCTCGGGTGTTTCCGGCAACCAATCTCAATCGACCCGAACGGTTATGACCGTCACTATGGTACGTTGTTATATGTGCCAGTATTGTAGCTTTAATTTCCACGATGGTTGGACAGCGCTCTTGGAGTACGACGACGTCTACCAGACGGCTATCGGCTCGAGCGACGCTACCCACGGGTTCCACGAACCGTGGTCGGACCTCCGTGAAGAGGTTTACAAAAAGGAGTAGACTCCTCGGGTCGGTCGGAATCCGGGACGCGGGAGGCGTCTCGAACCGCATGGTTCGCTGTCCTTGTTTCTGGCAAATCGCGATTGGAGTCGACGTAGCTGGAGAGAGGACCCCAAATGGTGATCGTCGAACGAGCCGAAGACAGTCGCTACGGCGGCTTCAATCGTCGTCTGCGTTCGCGGTTACCATCGACGACCGATCACCACTCGCGGTCGAGGGTTGGTCGGCGTCCGTCTCTAGTACTGGCCTGAGGCGCTGGAACTCGAGGCACATACCGACGATGGCGACGACGCCGATGACGGCGAACGGACCGCCGGTGATAATGGCGGAGGAGCGCAGCGCATCGATACCCCCACCGACGATGAGTAGCGACGCTAAACCGCCCATCAGCCCGCCCCAGAGGACGCGGTTGACGGTGGAGGGGTGCTCTTTGCCGCCGGTCGTGAGCATGCCGAGTGCCAGCGTCGAGGAGTCCGCGGAGGTGACGAAGAACGTCATCACGAGTAGCATGAATACCAGTGACAGCAGCGAACCCAACGGTAGATTGGCGAACAGTGGGAAACCAGAGACGGCAACGCCCTGGTTCGAGATCGCCTGTAGCATCGGCGCTGCGCCGGTGCGTTCGAGATAGATGGCTGTCCCGCCCATGGTCAGAAACCACGGTACTGTGGCGACGGTCGCACCGACCAAGGCCGTAGCGGTTACCTGACGGATGGTTCTGCCACGGGAGATGCGCGCAACGAACAACCCGCCAAACGGTGCCCACGAGAACACCCACGCCCAGTAAAATACCGTCCAGTTACCGACCCATTCGCCGGTACCCGTGGCGTTCGTATAGAGGCTCATCCAGAGGAACTCGTTCATGTACTTGCCGACGGCTTGTAGCCCGGTGTTCATGATGTAGTTCGTCGGTCCGAGCAGAAACGTCGCGAGACACAGCAGCGCGAAGGTGTACATGTTGAACAGCGAAATCTTCCGGATACCTCGCTTGACGCCGAGGACGACCGAGATAGTGAATCCGATGGTCATTCCCGTGATAACGAGGATGGTGCCGCCGTCGCCGAGAGTCACGCCGTAGTTGTATTCGAGGCCAGACAGGAACTGGCTGCCGACGAATCCGAGCGTGGTCGCGATGCCGCCGATGGTCGCGAACACGGCCAGGATGTCGACGACTTTCGCCAGTGCGTTATCTAGATTATCGATTCCGAGGAACGGCGCGAGCAGCGTCGAAACGCGCATCGGTGCGTCCCGCCGGTGTGCGTAGAACGCGATCGGAAGTGCGATGACGAGGTACGGGACCCAGTACGAAATTCCCCAGTGAAACAGCGTGTACTGGATTGCACCAACTGCAGCAGACTGGGACTGCGATTCCGCACCGACGAGCGGGGGGACGGTGTCGTAGTGGAAGATGGCCTCGGCCGGTCCCCAGAAGACGATGCCCGCGGCGATGCCCGCCGAGAACATCATGGAGAAGAACGCGGAGGTGCTGAACTCCGGCGATTCGTCCGGCCCGCCGAGTTTGATATCGCCCCAGGGTCCGAGCATCAACCACAGCGAGAACGCGACCATGAGGAACATCGAGAACACGTACACCCACATGAATTCGGTCCAGAGGTACTCGTTGACCGCTCCCATCGCTTTCGCCGACGCTTCGGGATTGAGGAAGAAGACGACGATCGCGATTAGTGATACGCCGAATCCAACGGTGAACACACCGGTATCTAACTCTTCGAGGAAACCCTCGACGGTTTTCCCGACTCGCATATGCCCTTTACTCACACGTACCACTGGTGAACGTTGGTGGGGCATATACAGTCCCTTTAAGAGTCGGGGTGAGGGAGGCAACGTCAGGCCTGGCTTCTTGAGTGATTCGCGGATGACGGCGACGACGGCCGGTTGCGATGGTGACAGCCGTCGCTGCTATGTCGGTCGCCGGTATTCGTACCCTCGTCGACGCTCGATTTGCCTATCTATTTCACTCGTTAGACGCGAGAGGTCCGTATGGACGACCGAAAACAGGCCACGTTCGGATCCGACGGGGAGTTGCGGACCAATGACACGACCAACGAGGGAGGCGACGAGGAGGACGCGGCGACGAACGACTTCGGCGACGAACGCGGCGAGAACGAGACGAAGTCCGGGGCGAACCGGTATGCCGTCTCCAGTCTGCTCCAGAAGGCGGTCAGACGTTCGGACGAGGAGACCGCAGCGTGGGCCGCCTGGGAACTCGTGCGGTCGGGCTACGCGTGGAACTTCTGGGATCGAGTCAACCTGTACGTCGTCGAGGACCTGCGCGCCGGTCACGAAGTGGCGCTCACGATCAGTCGCTACGAGGAACTGGCGCGCGAGCGCTGGTCGGAGGACTCCTGGCGGGGGCGACTGTGTGCGGTGCACGCCGCGCTGGCAGCGGCCAGGGCGCCCTCCTCGCGCGAGTCTGCACACGCGGACGATTACTTCGACGAACTCTCAACCGAACGGGCCACCGCACGCGAGGAGGGTCGGGAACCGCGCTTCGACCACCCGGCCGACGACCTCGAACCGGGCGGGAAGTACGACGTCGCGTTCGACCAGCACACGTACGAGGGAAAGAAGCGCGGCCGCGGCGGCGCCTTCTTCAGGACTCACGGAGCCCGGGTCGGCCCCGAACAGGAACCGGAACTGAGTCGCCGGTGGCGACTCCGGAGTATGAAGCTGGAGAGTCGTGACTACACGGACGAGCAGCTGGCTCGCGCCGTCGCACCGGTCGACGACGAGAACAGATGGTCGGGTGACGGAGCTCGCGACGAGTGACCGCCCTCTAGGGGGTATCTTATATGAATGTTAAATATGAATGGTGAACCGTTTTTGTGTAGTGGGCGTTGGTTGTGAGTGTATGTCACAGTGGGATAAGTCTGAAGTCCAATCCGTGAGTGCGGACATAACGGACAAACCGAACGCGCTGCCAGCCGAATACTTCACCGACCCCGACGTCTTCGAGATGGAGAAAGAGAAGGTGTTCGGGCAGTACTGGATTTACGCCGGTCACTCGAACTGCATCTCGGAGCCCGGGGAGTTCTTCACTCGGACGGTCGGCGGACGGCAACTGATCATCGTCCGGGACCACGACGGCGACGTCAAGGCGTTTGACAACGTCTGCGCGCACCGCGGGTCGAAAATGGTCGAGGACACGCCGATGACCGATCCCGGGAACGCGAAGCGCATCAAGTGCCCGTATCATCTCTGGACGTACGACCTCGACGGTAACCTCCAGAGCACGCCGAAGAGCTTCGAGGAGGCCACTCTCAACCCGGATCTCGAAGACGAGGAGGTGCACGAGTTCGATTCCAAGGAGAACGGATTGAACGACGTCCACGTCGACACCATCGGCCCGTTCATCTTCGTCAACTTGGACGACGACCCGATGCCGCTCGAAGAGCAGGCTGGGTCGATGAAGGAGGACCTCGAAGCGTTACCGCTCAGCGAGTACGAACACGCTCGCCGGATCGTCTCGGAAGTCGAGTGCAACTGGAAGGTGTTCAGCAGCAACTACTCCGAGTGCGACCACTGCCAGGCGAACCACCAAGACTGGGTCAAGGGTCTCCAGCTCGCCGAGTCGGAACTCGAGGTCAACGACTACCACTGGATACTTCATTACACCCACAAAGAGGACGTCGACGACGAGATGCGGATTCACGACGAGCACGAGGCCCAGTTCTACTACTTCTGGCCGAACTTCACGGTCAACATGTACGGGACCGCCGACGGCTACGGTACCTACATCATCGACCCCATCGACAAGGGACGCTTCCAACTCATCGCCGACTACTACTTCAAGGACGCCGACCTCTCCGAAGAGGACGAGGAGTTCATCCGGACGAGTCGGCAGCTCCAAGAGGAGGACTTCGAACTGGTCGAGCGCCAGTGGCAGGGCCTGAAGACTGGCGCGCTCGCACAGGCACAGCTCGGGCCAAACGAACACACCGTCCACCGGTTCCACCAGCTCGCACAGGAAGCGTACAATTCGTAGTAGCGCGATAGAACGACTCCACAGTCTTCCCCAGAAACGCAGGCATCGTTTTCACACGAATCACACCAATCATGACCCACCAAACACAGGCATTCTACGCCGTTTCTTGCCCGGAGTGTGACGTCCAGATGGAGACCGACACTCCGAACGAAATCGTAGAAATGTATCGGAGGCACAGCAGCGTCACCGGCCACGACGTCGAGATAGAGCAGGCGGAAACGAGCTTCGTGGACGACATCGACGGTGACGAGATCGAACCAGTCATCAGACAACTGCAGGAGCAGTACCGAAACGGCGTCCCCATCGGCGTCGTCGCGGCGGTGATGAGCGATCGCGGTCTGTCGCTCGCAGCGACCCTAGACGAAATCCACGAACGACGGATGGACGGCGGACTGTACGAACCACAGGACGACCACCTCGCCGTGGTCTGACGTTCGGCGCGTTTCGCTCTCGTTTTCACGCATTTCGGCCGGGGCTCGACAGTTCCTGGTTCAGGACCGAACCCGTGCGAAACGCGGACTCCGACGAGCGACGAACTGCGACGACGAGACTGCACAGTACGAACGCAGCAATAGCGGGCCAAACGCTCCAAACTATCGGTGCACACGAGATGGGCCGCCTCGACCCGCGTCTACGGGTGAGACAGGCCGAGCGCCTCGAGACTTGACCTCGAATCGGTTCACGGCGTATCCGTGACGCTCTGGCGGATACGATCGGCGATTTCGGCCCGCGAGATTCTACGGTTGCCCCGCTCCGACAGTCGAGCGACGACGAGGTCCAGCAGGTTCAGGCGCTCCAGCAGTTGCTGCGCCTGGTCCCGTTCGATGTCCAGTTTGCGCTTGACCTCGTGTAGCGTTCGCGAAGATTCGACCGCGTCGGCCAGTTGTTGAACAGTCAGCCCGTCCGGGAGTCCGATCCCGTCGGCGACGACCGGCCGGTTGGCGATATCCTCGACAGGGTCGTCTACGCCCATCTCCATCCCTGCCGCCGTTTCATCCGGCCGTCGGTCAACGGGGGACGATTCGGAGCCCGTCTCCGTCGCTTCTGCGGCGTTCTCGTCCGGCGACAACGAGTCGTCGCGATCGTCTCGCTCCGGTGGGGCGACGTCCTCGTCGTCGGAACTGGAGACGGTGTCGTAGGAACTCGGTTCGTGTACGTCCGCTTCGGTCATGTAGCGCCGCACCGTCTCTGCCGCCACGTCCATCTTGATGACGTCGGCCATCTCGACGAACGTGTCGCAGGATTCGTAGATTTTTCGCAGGTATTCGGTATCTTCGTACGGCGGGAGCTCCTCGTTTCGCGCAATCTCCACCTCGCGCTCCTGCTCCGTCCGCTCCTCGATGGCGGTGTCCCGTCCGGACTCACGGTGGACGTCCTCCGTTCGTTCGTCCGCCGGTTCTTCGACGACGTCCGTTCGCTCGTCCGATGCCGTGGGGTCACCGCCCTCGTTTCGCTGCGTCGCTCCTCTCTCTGCGGTCCGTGGTCGTCTCGTCCGGTCATCTGCGGCGACGGACACCACGGACGTTACGAGAATCGTCCCGTCTTCGACGCGAGCGCTCTCGCCTTCGACTGACACTCGGTCGTCGTCGATTCGGTCCGCCGTCGGAAGCGCCGACGCTGGAAAATCGACCTGCAGTCCACCGTCATCCTGAATCCGCGCCATCGTCGGAGACGGGTCGTCCGCCGCTTCGCCGCTTAGTGCCGAACACAACGGAACGGCGATATCGACGGTCGCGCGCAGCTCCTCGTTTGACTCGGACTCGTCGGGGCGGGCCGCCTCTACGCGCTGTATCTCAGCGTGCGCCGATTCGTAGCACTCGAGTGCTTGAGATAGTCTATCAAACGAGGTGCTGATTCCCATGGTAACTATCTGCTTCCACCCAGCCCCTTGGAGAGGATATAGGTACATCATGAATCATCCACATATTCAAATACCCCCTTCTGCGGACGCGAGTCCCGCGCGACAGCGAGATGCCCTGTACCAGCGCCCGGCCCAACTTTTTTCATCCCCTTCTCCCTCTCTCCGTACACCACTTCGGGACACAGTCGAGTCTCCCGTGGAGGCGACACGCACATGAGCGACCTGAACGAACCGAACGTCGTTACGGACAGAGCGTCGTTTCTCGCGACCGCCAGGGCCGCACCGGCCAGGGCGCGGGTCCCGGTCGAGGTTCGCGTCACCGTTTCCGATCCGTTCACAGCGTACCGTCGCGCTCGCGACGGCGGAGAGGGGTTCTACCTGGAGACGACCGGCGGCCAGTCCGGATGGGGGTACTTCGGCCTCTCCCCGATCGAACGGATTCACGTCACCGCCGACAACACGTCCCGAGACGAGCCGAGTCCGTCGCTAGCCGCCATCGACGCCTTGCTCGACCGCGAGCAGTTGGTCCGCGGGGACTGTACGGTTCCGTACCCCTGCGGCGCGTTCGGGTGGTTGTCCTACGATATCGCCCGAGAACTCGAGGATCTGCCGGACGCGACCGAGAACGAGCGAGCGCTACCGCGTCTGCAACTCGGCGTTTTCGATCGCGTCGCCGCGTGGCGAGAGCCCCGAGACGCAGAATCGGTCACGCTACACGTCACGGCGTGTCCGCGCGTCGACGACCCCGCTGCTGCGTACGAGCGAGGCCGGGAGAACGCTCGCGCTCTCGCACGAATCGCAGCGGACGGAACCGAGGAAGCGTACGCTCCGCCGACAACGACGAACCGTGCTACGTTCGAAAGCGAGTGCAGCAGAGAGGCGTTCGCGGACCGCGTCCGCGCCGTCAAAGGGTACGTTCGTGACGGCGATACGTTCCAGGCGAACGTCTCCCACAGGCTGGTCGCGCCCGCCGCAGCCCACCCTATCGACGTGTTCGATGCCGTTCGACGTGTGAACCCCGCGCCCTACTCTGGATTGCTGGAGTTTCCGGGCGTCGACCTCGTGAGTGCCAGCCCCGAACTCCTGCTCGAAGTCCAGGGAGACGACCTCACCACGGAACCGATTGCCGGAACTCGTCCACGGGGCGACACGGCCGAGGAGGATCGATCCCTAGAGGAGGACCTCCGCGACGACGAGAAAGAACACGCCGAACACGCCATGCTCGTCGATCTCGAACGTAACGACCTCGGCAAAGTAAGCGAGTACGGATCTGTCGACGTCGAGGAGTACAGGCGCGTGGATCGCTACTCGGAGGTCATGCATCTGGTTTCTCTCGTACGCGGAACGCGACGGGATGATACGACACTTGCCGACGCAGTCGCGGCGATGTTTCCGGGAGGAACGATTACCGGCGCACCGAAACCCCGGACGATGGAGATCATCGACGAAGTCGAGTCGACCCGACGGGGACCGTACACCGGCAGCATCGGTGTGTTCGGGTTCGACGACCGAGCAACGCTCAACATCATCATTAGAACGCTCGTTCGATACCAGGACGAGTACCACATTCGCGTGGGCGCGGGAATCGTAGACGACTCCGACCCAGACCGTGAGTACGACGAAACGCTGGACAAAGCGCGGGCGCTCGTCACTGCTGTCGACGAAGCACTCGGTGAACGGGCCGCGTTCGCCGTCGAAACGTCGTCGAACGCGAGAGGAGACGCACGATGATACTGGTAATCGACAACTATGACTCGTTCGTGTACAACCTCGTCCAGTACGTCGGCGAGTTCGCCTCCGTCGACGTCCGGCGAAACGACGAAGTCGACGTCGAGACGATCCGGAGACTCGACCCGGACGGTATCGTCGTTTCACCCGGGCCGGGTACACCCCGGGAAGCGGGCGTGTCGGTTCCCGTGTTCGCGAAGACGGAATACCCCGCGTTGGGCGTGTGTCTCGGTCATCAGGCACTGTGCGCCGCCCACGGCGCTTCAGTCGGTCACGCGCCCGACGTCGTCCACGGGAAACCGTCCGAGGTACGCCACGACGGTGCCGGATTATACGCCGGCCTCCTCGAGCCGTTCGAGGTGGGGCGGTATCACTCGCTCACGGTCGACCGAGGGTCGCTGCCACCGTGTCTCGTGGAGTCCGCGAGAACTGACGACGAGCGTGGAATCGTCATGGGCGTCCGGCACACGGAACGCCCACACGTTGGCGTACAGTTTCATCCCGAGAGTATCCTCACCGATGCAGGCGAGCAGATGGTCGAGAACTTCTGTTCGTCGATTGCTCGTTGAGTGGACCGTTGCGAGACGACTCGCTGACTGTCTTCCTTCACAGTGATATCACTGTTATTTCTCGTCGTTCGGGCCGGCCACCGTCACTGGTCTGTCCAGACCTCCGACGTAGGCGAGGACGGGAAACTCGACGTGTTTTATTCCGTATGTTTTGATTGTATGAGAGCGCTCGGCGATAATTATATTTGTACCCACCCTGGATTACCCATCGTTATCTATGAACGCGGACCAGAGTCTGCCGAGAGAAGCAGACACGGTTATCGTGGGTGCCGGCATCGTCGGATGTAACGTCGCGTACCAGCTGACGGAGCTCGGGAGAGACGACGTGGTCGTCGTCGACCAGGGACCGATGCCGACGACCGGCGGGTCGTCGACGCACGCCCCGGGAATCATGTTCCAGACGGACGAACCGAAGATTCTCTCCAAGTTCGCACGCTACAGTCGGAACCTCTACTCGGATCTCGAAGGCCAAGACGGAGCGCAGGCGTACAATGAGGTCGGAGGGATAGAAGTCGCCCGAACCGACGAACGGATGGACTACCTGCAGCGGCGCGTCGAATGGGGGAAATCCTGGGGAATTCCGGATCCACAGATTCTCTCACCCGAAGAAGTCGAGGAGAAGCTACCACTCGTTAACAGCGACGTTATCAAAGGCGGATACTACTCGCCGACCGACGGACAGGTCTCCGGCGTCGTCGCCTGCGACGCGCTGGCCCGGAAAGCGATGGACAACGGCGCGAAGTTCGTTCCCCACACCCGAATAGAAGACGTCGATACGGACCGTGATGAGGTCCAGACCGTAGTCACCGAGAACGGGACGGTCGAGTGCAACGAAGTCGTGATTGCGACGAATATCTGGGCGCGACAGCTAGGCGAGAAGTTGGACGTCCACCTCCCGGTGACGCCGGTCGAACACCAGTACACGATGACCGAGTCGCTCGACGAACTAGCTGACAACGCATCGGACATCACCGACCATCCGCTGTTCGAAAATTACCAGAACGTCTCCGGCGAGAAAGCAAAACGCCTCCTCGTCGGACCTGACCGTCCGATTCTGCGCGACCAGGATAACGCGCTGTACTTCAGGACCCACGGTGACGCCTACGGAATCGGTTCGTACAACCACGAGCCAATCGTCCCCGACCCGGAGGACCTCGGCGGCAACGATCCGGACGGCGAGCAGGGATCGGTCCACGAGTTCACGGACTACCACATGAACAACGCGACCCATCCCGACCGGCCGGACAAGTCCCCCCGGCAAGCTAGCGACGAACTCCTGCCCGCTACCGAGGGTGCGGAGCTCGAACACAAGTACAACGGGATGTTCGCCGAGACGCCGAACGGCCTGCCCGCAATGGGGCCTGTTCAGGGGTACGACGGACTCTGGGTCGCTGCAGGCATCTGGGTTACTCACGCCGGCGGGGCAGCGAAGGCTCTCGCCGAGTGGATGGAGACTGGCGTTCCACGGTTGGACGACGAGCGCATCGACCTCTCGCACGCGAACGTCAACAGGTTCGACGCCCACGAGGGAAGCTGGGACTTCGCCCGTGACATCGGCGGCGAAGAGTACCGTATCGTCTACAACATCGTTCATCCCAAATGGGTGTGGACGGACAAGCAGCGCGATATCCGGCGTACACCGATGTACCACGCTCACGAGGACCTCGACGCCGAACTGTGGGCCGAGGCCGGCTGGGAGGAGCCACAGTGGTACGAATCCAACGCCGATCTGTTGGCCGAGTACGGCGACCAGATTCCCGAGCGAGACGGCTGGGAGGGTAAGTACTGGTCGCCAATCGAGGGTGCGGAGACACTGAACGTCCGCAACAACGTCGGCCTCCACGATATGACCTCCTTCAACAAGATGGAGGTCGTCGGGAGCGACGCCGGCGAGTTCATCCAGTACCTCTGTACGAACGACATGGACATTGACGTGGGCGACGTTCGTTACACCCTGATGTGCAACGAGGGGGGCGGCGTCCGTGCGGACATTACCGTCACACGGACCGACGACGACCGCTATCTCCTGTTGACGACCGGACGTGAAGTCGGGAACAATCACGTTGCGTGGGTACGCGAGCAGTCGCCCGATGACGTGGTCGTCAACGACGTCACTTCCAGCCTCGCAGCGATGGTTTGTACCGGTCCGAACGCCCGGAAGGTGCTTTCGAAGGTGACCGACGTCGACCTCTCGGATGAGGCGTTCCCGTTCTTCACGAGCCAGCAGTTTTTCGTCAAGAACGTACCCGTCACGGCGCTTCGCGTGTCCTACGCGGGCGAGCTCGGCTGGGAACTGTACACCCCCTCCGAGTACGGCGAACAGCTCTGGGAGCACGTCATGGAGGCCGGCGAGGAGTACGACATTCGGCCGTACGGTAACGGGGCGCTCGACGCGCTCCGTATCGAGAAAGGATTCCGGCTGTGGGGAGAAGACCTCCATACGGAACACAATCCCTACGAGGCAGGACTCGGTTGGGCCGTCGATCTCGACACTGACTTCATCGGTAAGCCAGCCGTCGCTGCGGCGGCCAACGGCGATAACATCGAGCACAAGGTCGCCTGCCTGACCCTCAACGATGAGGACGCGACAGTGCTGGCCCATCGACCGGTGCTCGATGGCGACGAGACCATCGGATATCTCCACAGCGCGGAGTACGGATACAGCGTTGGTGCCTGTGTCGCGTACACGTATCTCCCACCGGAATACGCCGAGCCTGGCACGAAGGTAGAGATTCTGTACGAAGGCGACCGGTACGCGGCGACCGTGCGAGAAGAGCCGCTGGTGTCCTGAGCGAAGAAGCTCTCCTCTCGGTACACGCCGCTGCATCGACGTTCCGAACCCGGCCGGGAGAACCGACGGCGCGGCCTCAAACGTATCGCCGCCTTCGTTTGGGACGTCGCACTGGCGGAGCAGGCTGTATCGCTCTCGTCCCGCTGTGGTTGAACACCCTAGATTAATTAGTCCACCGTGAAACGTTACCAATTGCGACGCTGCGAGCGGGAACAGCGCCAGCTGTCGACTGTGGCCGAGCAACGGCTGTAACTCGACGAGCAACTGCTCGTCAGTGGCACGATGGGCCGACACTCGACTACAGCTCCCGGGCTCGCGGAACTGTACTCGACTTTCAGAACATGACTCGAATTATCGACGGAAACGAAGTCGGAAATCGAATCAGGAACGAACTGGAAGGACGCGTCGATACGCTCGAACAGCAGGGTGTTACGCCCGGACTGGCGACGGTCCTGATGAGCGACGACGGTGCGAGCGAGACGTACGTTTCGATGAAACAGCAGGCCTGTGACGAGATCGGGATCGAGAGCTATCACCACGAAATCGACCCGGATACGTCGTCGGACGTACTGATGGACCGAATCGATGCATTGAACGAGAATCCGGGCGTTCACGGGATTCTCGTACAGATGCCAGTCCCGGACCACGTCGACGAGCAGGCCGTTCTCGAACGAATCGACCCGATGAAGGACGTCGACGGGTTCCATCCGGAAAACGTCGGCAGACTCGTGGCAGGAAATCCTCGATTCAAGCCGTGTACGCCCCACGGAGTCCAGAAGCTACTCGCTGCGACGGACGTCGAGACGGAGGGGAAAGACGTCATCGTCGTCGGCCGGTCCGATATCGTTGGGAAGCCGATGATGAACCTCCTCATCCAGAAGGCCCCGATGGGCAACGCGACGGTCACCGTTTGTCACTCCCGGACGACGGACCTCGCGGAGAAGACGAAGAACGCGGACGTCGTCATCGCGGCAGCCGGCGTGCCAGAACTCGTTGACGGAACGATGCTGTCGGAAGACACCGTCGTCGTGGACGTGGGCGTCAGCCGCGTCGACGCAGACAACGAGAGAGGGTACGAGATCGTCGGCGACGTCGAGTTCGAGTCGGCCAAGCAGAAAGCCTCGGCCATCACGCCCGTTCCCGGCGGCGTCGGCCCGCTGACGATAGCGATGCTGCTGTATAACACGGTCAAGGCGGCGGGCCTGCAAACTGGTGTCGACGTCACTCTCCCCTGACCGCGTTCGGCTCTGACGACCGTGACTACTCCCACGACTTCAGTCGTAGGCTTTCTCCTCGCCTTCGTGCAACGGAACGTGACTCAAGAGTGTCATCTTGTGGTTCGTGTGTAAGGGAGCATATGATTAGTGGATTTTCGGCTACTACCCTCCTCTGAACGGCGTTTCCGTCGTTTCGTTTAAAAAGACCGTTGCACTTATGAGACGGACCGGACGATTGAGGTGTGTTATATGAGCACGGATAGCGTTCCAGGGCGCGCCGAGACGGTCGTCATCGGCGCGGGTGCTGTCGGTTGTAGCGTCGCGTACCACTTGACCGAACTCGGCGCAGACGACGTCGTCGCCCTTGACCAGGGGCCACTCCCGGTCACCGGAGGGTCGTCGACGCACGCGCCGGGAATCATGTTCCAGACGTCGCCGTCGAAAATCCAGACGAAAACGGCGCACTACACGAGCCGGCTACTGAAAGACGCCGGTGTGTACGACGAAGTCGGCGGTATCGAAGTCGCCCGATCCGAGGAGCGAATGGATTTCCTCCAACGTCGCGTCGAGTGGGCGACGTCGTACGGGTTACCGGAGCCACAACTGCTCGAACCGGAGGAAGTCACAGAGCATCTCCCGCTCCTCGACGAAGACGAGATTCTCGGTGGGTACTACTCCCCGACCGACGGCCGGGTATCCGGCACTGATGCCCTCCAGTGGTACATCGAGCAGTCGTCGGCCGACTTCTACGGACACACCGAGGTGACGGATATCGAGGTCTCCGGCGGCGAAATACAGGCAGTGGAGACGAATCGCGGGCGAATCGAGTGTGACCGGTGCGTCCTCGCGACGAACAACTGGGCGTATCAGACCGGACAGATGGTCGGACTCGACCTCCCGATCGCTCCCGTCGAGCACCAGTACGTCGTCACTGAGCCGATGGAGGAACTGCAGGGAGGCGACTCGACACCTGGCGATGCTACGGCCGGTCTCGATGTGCCCGGCGATCGGAATATCACGGAGTTCATGGCGCAAGCACCGGACCGACCCGTCGGTCGCGACCAGGACCACTCGCTGTACTTCCGAACCCACGGTGACGGGTACGGGCTCGGGTCGTACAACCACGAACCGCTGGTGGTCGACCCGGACGAGATGGGGAAAAACAGCGACGAGAGCCAGGCGTCGGTTCACAGCTTCACGGAGAAACACTGGACGAAGCCCACGCACCCGAACAGGGAGAAGTCGGCCAAGCAGGCGTTCGACGAACTCCTCCCCGCCACGCAGGACAAGGACTTCCGCGTCACCGAGAACGGTATCTTCGTCTACACACCGGACGGAATGCCCGTCGTCGGGGAGACGCCACAGATAGACGGACTGTGGACTGGACTGGCGATCTGGTGGACGCACTCGGGCGGCTACGGCAGGATTCTCGCGGAGTGGATGGAGAACGGAGTCCCACGGCTGCCCTCGGGACCCGTGGACACGGGCTCGATTCACGTCGCCCGGTTCGAACCCCACGCCGGCAACAAGCAGTACTTCATGGACCGTGGCGGTTTGCGGTACCAGCAGGTGTACAGCATCGTCGAGCCTCGCTTCCAGCCCAGCGAACACCGGGGACTGCGAGAGAGCCCCTTCCACCAGCAGCAGGCGGAACTCGACGCGGAGTTCTACCAGAGCGGCGGGTGGGAGACAGCACAGTGGTTCGGCTCCAACGAGGACCTGGTCTCGAAGTACGAGGACCAGATTCCAGAGCAAGAAGGCTGGCAGGACATCAACCGCTCCCCCATCGAGGGCGCCGAACATCTTCACACCCGAGAGAGCGTCTCGATGTACGACATGACGTCGTTTAGTTCGATCATGATAGAGGGGGAGGACGCCGGAGCGTTCCTCCAGCGGATCTGTAGCAACGACATGGACGTCGGCGTCGGCCGGGTTCGCTACACCACGATGCTGAACGAGGGTGGCAACGTACTCGCTGACCTGACCGTGGCTCGTCTCGGCGAGGACGAGTACATGGTGACGACCGGCGGTGGCAACTCGCCCGGCATCCACGGATCGTGGATCGAACGTCACGCTCCCGACACCGTCTCGGTCACCGTCGAGGAGTCGGCGAAGTGTACCGTCGGGTTGTGGGGGCCGAAATCCCGGTTATTGCTCCAGCGCGTCACCGATGCCGACGTTTCCAACGACGGCTTCCCGTACTTCGGCTGCAAGCGCATCTTCGTCGGCGACGTACCGGCGATAGCGATGCGCGTCTCCTACGTCGGCGAACTCGGCTGGGAGCTGTGGGCGCCCGCGGAGTACGGTCGGAAGCTCTGGGAGACGCTGTGGGAGGCCGGTAGCGACCTCGACGTCAGACCGATCGGCGACGGCGCTCTCGAATCGATGCGTCTCGAAAAGGGATTCCGGCTGTGGGGGACCGACATCGACACGGACGTCAACCCACTCGAAGCTGGCCTCCCGTTCGCCGTCGATTTGGACACGAACTTCATCGGAAAGGAAGCGCTCGCCGAAGCCAAGGAAACGGGTATCGACAATCAGGTGGCCTGTCTGACGCTCGACGACTCGACCGACATCATGCTGAGCGGTCGCCCGGTCTTCGCCGACGGCGACGCTCGTGGCTACGTCCAGGCGGGCGGCTACGGCTACTCGGTCGGAGAGTCGATCGCCTACACGTACCTGCCGAGCGAGTACGCGGACGCCGGAACGTCGGTACAGATCCAGTGTGAGGGCGAGACGTACGACGCTACGGTGAGCGACGAACCGCTGTTCGACCCCGGGCGGGACAAGATACTGCGGTGAGACCACAGCGCTGACAATCACGTTTTGAACATGAGTGACTGTAGAGAACCACGAGTTCGGTACGCCGACATCGAACAGGCACACGACAGACTGGACGACGACACGATCGTCAAACGGACGCCGGTCGAACGAAGCACCTCGCTCGGCGAGATGGTCGGCGGCGATGTGTACCTGAAGATGGAGCATCTTCAGTGGACCGGGTCCTTCAAAACGCGCGGGGCGTACAACAAAATCGCCCGAGCCGTCGACGAGGGCGTCGACGAGTTCGTCGCCGCGAGCGCTGGGAACCACGCGCAAGGCGTGGCGCTGGCGGCCACCAAGTGCGGTGCGGACTCGACGATCGTCATGCCGAAGAACGCACCGCAGGCGAAGATAGACGCGACCCGCGGGTACGGGGCCACCGTCGAACTGGTCGGACAGGACTTCCAGGACGCGATGAATCACGCCCAGTCTCGGGCAGCAGAGAGCGACGCCGAGTTCGTGCACGCCTACGACGATCCGCACATCGTCGCCGGACAGGGCACGCTGGGCGTCGAGATGTACGAGGACTGTCCCGACGTCGACACCGTCGTCGTGCCCATCGGCGGCGGCGGGCTCGTCAGCGGTATTTCGACGGCCATCGATCATCTCTCGCCCGAGACGCGAGTCGTCGGTGTTCAGGCTGACGGCGCCGCCACCGTCCACGAAAGTCTCGACAAGGGAATTCCGGTGACGCTGAACGAGGTCGACACGATTGCCGACGGTATCGCGACCGGTGGCATCTCCGACCTGACGCTGAATCTCATCGAGGAGCACGTCGACGAGGTGGTCACCGTCGCCGACTCCGAGATCGCGAACGCGATTCTCCTGCTGCTCGAACGGGCAAAGCAGGTCGTCGAAGGTGCCGGTGCAGCGTCGGTCGCGGCGATTCTGAGCGACGAGCTCGACGTGCGCGGCGAGACGGTGATGCCCTTGCTCGGCGGCGGAAACCTCGACATGACGATGCTCCAGACGGTTCTGATTCACGCCCTCACCGACCGTGAACAGCTCCTGCGACTCCGCGTCAAAATAAACGACGCGCCCGGAAAGATGGAGGAGATATCCGGCGTTATCGCCGACCACGGAGCGAACATCCGCACAGTCCGCCACGACCGCTCGGTGGAGGACCTGAACGTCGGCGAGGCGTATCTCGTGTTTCAGGTCGAGACGAGCGGTGCAGAACACGCGGCGTCGATTATCGACGCTATTGAAGCAAACGGATACGTTGTGGAAGACATCAACCGCGAACGCACGCCGGTCAGTACATCGTAGTGCTGACGCCGTGAACGGCTTCTTTCACCCGGATAGACGGAATCTTATGGTGTAATCTATGTCTCATTTCCGGGTCTTTATAGGTGATACTGAGCATACCCTGAATAGGTGGAAATGCCATGCTCACCCATAGCACAATAAAGGCCAAGCGACCGACCGCTCGCGACCACGGCACGAGCGTCGGCGCGACGGCGCGGACACTGACCACAGGCGGCCGTCTCGACGGAGCAAGAAAGAGGTAAAGACCGATGGCACAATCGGAATCAGACGGATACGTGACCCAGTTCGTCAACGAACTCGACACTCCCGTCTTCGTCGTCGGCTTCGTCGTAGCGCTGGCCGCCGTCATCTCTTTTGCCACGATGCCCAACCTGGCCGGGAGCGCAGTTTCCGACGTGAACGCGTTCCTCTGGCAAAACGTCGGCTGGATATACCTCATCGCGATGTTCATCGTCGTGGCGTTCGCGCTGTTCCTGGTGTTCGGTCCGTGGGGCAACATCAAACTCGGCAAAGAGGACGAAGAGCCAAAGTACAGTTTCCTGTCGTACTTCGCGATGTTGTACTCGGCGGGCATCGCCGCGGGCATCGTCTTCTGGGGACCGGCCGAGGCGATCTTCCACTACGACACCGTCCCCCCGTTCATCAGCGCTCAATCACAGACCTCGGCGGCCGCCATCGGCGGGATACAGTACAGCTTCTTCCACTGGGGGATATCGGCGTGGTCCGCGTACGCCATCATGTCACTCCCAATCGCGTTCTACGCGTACCGACGGGACGCACCGATGCGCGTCTCGACGGTGCTTGCGCCGATCGTCGGTGTCGACAATCTCGATAGCAAATGGGCGAAACTGATCGACGTCATGGCCGTGTTCGCGACGCTCGGCGGCATCGCGACCACGCTCGGATTCGTCGGCAGCCAGTTCTTGACCGGTATCGAGTACACCACCGGTATCACCCTAGGCGATACAGGAACGGTCCTCGTCATCACCGGACTGACAGTCGCGTTCACGCTGTCCGTAGCACTGGGCATCGAAAAGGGAATCCGTCGCGTCTCACAGTTCAATCTGGCCCTGTTCGGGCTCGTCATGGTGCTGGCGTTCATCCTTGGACCGACGGTGTTCATCATGACGAACACGACGGAAGCAGTCGGTAAGTACGTCAACCAGTTCGTCGCGATGAGCTTCTACACGAACGCGGCTAACGACACGAACTGGGTCGGCAGCTGGACGATATTCTACTGGGCCTGGTGGTTCTCGTGGACGCCGTTCGTCGGACTGTTCATTGCTCGCGTTTCGCGCGGTCGGACCATCCGTCAGGTCGTCACCACCGGTGTACTGGCGTCCACCGCGATAACGATTCCGTGGTTCGGAATCATGGGCAGTACCGCTATCAAGCTACAGAATACCGGTCAGGCTGACATCCTGGGCGTCATTAGCGAGTACGGCGTCGCCGGGTCTGGATATCCGTTGTTCGAGGCGCTGCCGTTCGGCACGATACTGAACGCCTTGTTCCTGGTGTTGATTACGACGTTCTTCGTCACCTCTGCGGACTCCTCGACGCTGGCACTCGGCATGCTCACGACCGGTGGGGAACTCGAACCGTCGACGATCAACCGCGTCATCTGGGGCGCACTGGTCGGAGCTCTTGCGTCGCTGCTGATGGTCGTCGGCGGAGTCGACGCCTTACAGGCCGCGTCCATCATCACCGGCGGTCCGTTCGCCCTCATCACGCTCATCGCTATCTTCTCGATGAGCAGGACGTGTGGCGATATCTGCCCGGTGTTTTTCGAATCCGAACAACAGGAGGACACGATCAGCTCCACGGCACAGATAGAAAGCCAGGAGATTCACGCCGAAAGTACGAACGACGACTGACGTACAACCGAGGACGAGTTCCCTGGAGCTGCGCGCGAATCGGTCCCCCTTCTCTCCGTCCGCTGCTGACTGCAAGCCGTTCGTCCCTCGCACCGTCAGGCGCGAGACGACGAAGGCTCGTAGGTACCGTCCACCCCGATTGACTCGCAGTCGTCAGAACGACGGCGAACGCGGATGTGAACGGTGCTGAGAACAGTCGGCAGAAAGTATCTCCGAGTTCATCGAGTTTGTCGGTGAAACAGGAGTAACGGCCGGTTGGCACAGCCATCGACGTACCTGTTCGATTCCGAGAGCGGATGCTTCGCACCGCGAGAACAGGTCACGTCGTAAACCAGAATATCCCAACGCGGGAATCCTCGCCCTTCAGGGCGGGGAGGATGTCACTCGTAAACCGGGAAATTATCGCAAATTTGGTCGACCGTCGAGGCGACCCGGTCGTGAACGTCGCCGTCGTCGGGGTTGTCGAGCACGTCAGCGATGAGCTCGCCGACCGTTTCTATTTCCGCTTCTTCGAGTCCGCGCGTGGTGAGCGCAGGCGTCCCGACCCGGATGCCGCTCGTAACCATCGGCGAGCGCGTCTCGCCCGGTACGGTGTTCTTGTTGACGATGATGCCGACGTCGGAGAGCAGCGTCTCGGCTTCCTTTCCGGTGATGTCGGGGTGGGACTCGCGGAGATCGACGAGCAGAAGGTGTTTGTCGGTTCCGCCGCTGACCAGCGAGAGGCCACGGTCCGTGAACACGTCGGCGAGCGTCTTCGCGTTCGTCACCATCTGTTCGGCGTAGGACTCGAACTCGCTCGTTTGCGCCTCGGCGAATCCCGCAGCTTTGCCGGCGACGTTGTGCATCAACGGGCCGCCCTGTGCGCCGGGGAACACTGCAGAGTCGACGTCGTCGGCGTACTCCTCGTCGCAGAGGATCATCCCGCCACGACCGGCGCGAATCGTCTTGTGCGTGCTGCCAGTGACGAACTCCGCGTGGTCCATCGGCGACGCGTGGACGCCGGCCGCGATGAGCCCCGTCACGTGAGCGATGTCCGCGAGGTGGTACGCCCCGACTGCGTCCGCTATCTCGCCGATCTGTTCGTACTCGAACTCGCGCGGGTAGGCGGAGGACCCGCTCACGACGAGGGCCGGATCGAACTCCTCGGCCTGTTCGTGCAGGGCGTCGTAGTCGATGTACCCAGTCTCCGGATCGACCTCGTACTGCTGGACGTCGTAAAGTTGTCCCGAGAAGTTGACGTCGTGGCCGTGCGAGAGGTGGCCGCCGTGCGACAGAGACAGCGAGAGTATCTTATCGCCAGGTTCGAGTACGGAGAAATACACTCCCATGTTCGCCTGCGTACCGCTGTGAGGTTGGACGTTGACGTGGTCGGCACCAAACAGCGCCTTCGCGCGTTCGATGGCGAGTTCCTCGGGGGTATCGACGTACTGGCATCCGCCGTAGTACCGATTGTCGGGGTATCCTTCGGCGTACTTGTTCGTCAGTACACTCCCCTGTGCTTCGAGCACGGCTTTCGATACGTGGTTTTCGGACGCGATCATCCCGAGGGTCGATTCCTGACGCTCGCGTTCGTGATCGATCGCCTCGGACGTAGCCGGGTCTATCTGGTCTAGCGACTGCTCGAACGCCATATCTGGATGTGGAGTATCGACAGTAAATATCTTGCGTGCAGTCGCCACGGGAACTCAATAGGTAGCGATATCGATACGATGCAGAGTGAGTCGCATCGGAACCGAGATTTAAGACATCGGGACCGGTATCGCCTGGTGTGAAACGCATCGTCAACACCGACGACGCCCCTGCAGCAGTCGGAGCGTACAGTCAAGCGACGACGAACGGCGACCTGATTTTCACTGCCGGCCAGCTCCCGCTGACGGCCGGTGGGGAACTCCGTGATAACGCCTCCGTCGACGAACAGACCCGGCAGTCGCTCGAAAACGTCCGGGCGATACTCGAATCGGAGGGAGCGTCGATGAGCGACGTACTCAAGATGACCGTGTTCCTCGACGACATCGACGACTTCGAGGATTTCAACGAGGCCTACAGCGAGTTCTTCGAGGAGGAGCCGCCAGCGAGAAGCGCGGTCGAGGTCGGTCGAGTGCCCAAAGGCGCGGCGGTCGAGATAGAGGCAGTGGCGGTAACCGAGTAACGTCGGGACTCGGCCTCCGCCGACTACCGGACCCCGTCCGCAGCGCTCGCTCAGACAGTCCGTCGAACGGCGGGAGCCCGACGTTCGGTCGGACATCGCGGCTACGTTTTCGGCGGCGGAACTCGTCCGCGTGCACAGTGAGTACCGTACGCGCTCCAACGACCGTCCGTCCCCCTCTGGCAGATCCGCGGTCGACGGGTCCCCCCCGGTGAGTCGGCTCCGGCACTAGTTGATTCACGCTGATATCACTGTTATGCGAATCGGCTCGCTTCTCCCGTCGACGATGCCCTCGCTCCGCACGGTCGCTCGTCCGTCGCGGCAGAGAAACGCATCCGGCCGGAACTGTCTTCCTGTCGACACAGAAGAACGTGAATAGGCGACGATTCCGCTCCCGTCGCTTTGTAGTAGGAACTGACGGCGGGTCGGGGGCAGTATCGCGAATCAGTCGTCTGCACTGACCGTCTCGTCCAGGTCGCCGACGACGAACTCGTCGACGTCGATCGGACGATCGGGAGTCTGTCGGTCGAGTTCCTCGGGAGCGCCGAGCTGGGCGTCGGTCTCCTCCGGGTTGCGGAGCGTGGTCTGGCCGCGGCGGACAGTGATTTCGTCGTCGATGTGGAGTTTGATGGCCTCGGTGAGGGCCTCGGCTTCGAGCGGCTGACCCCGTTCCTGGAGGTCCGTCTTCGTAGCGCCGTCGGGAACGTTGAATGCCCGCTGGGTGATGATGGGACCTTGGTCGAGGTCCGTGGTCACGTAGTGGGCGGTGACGCCGGCGATGCGGACGCCCTCTTCGACGGCCTGACTGTACGCCGACGCACCGGGGAACGCCGGTAGAAGGCTCGGATGGACGTTGATGATGCGACTCTCGTAGCGGAAGACGACTTCCGGAGAGAGAATACGTATGTAGCGGGCCAGTGCGATGAGATCGATATCGTGGTCGTCGAGCAGGTCGAGCAATCTCCCCTCGTCGGGAGTCCCGTTCTCGTCGCCGATGTCGTGGAAAGGCACGTCGTACTTCGCCGCGAGCGGCTGGAGGTCGTCGTGGTTGCCGATGATGACCTCGATGTCCGCCCCGAGGTCGCCATCGACCCAGGCCTCTAACAGGGCTTCGAGGCAGTGGCTCTCTTTCGTAACGAGCACGGCGATGGACTGGGTCTCGCGGTCGGCCGGGAACCGCACCTGTACGTTGACCCCGAGTTCGTCACCGAGGTCGTCGAGGTCTTCTCGGAGCGTTTCCCGGCTGGTGGCCATCTCCGACGTGTCGACCTGTACGGTCGTTCTGACGGTCTCTTCCTGCGCGGCCTGGTCGAGTCCCGTGATGTCGACGTCGCGCTCGAAAAGGAAGGCAGTCATCTCGACGACGATATCCACGTCGTCGTCGCCGACGACCGTTATCTCGGTCATTCCGTCGGTCATACTATCGGCCTCCGGTCGGCGCCGTCGTTCGTGGGACACGCCTCCTGTCGCTGCGGTCCGAGAGCCGTTGTCTGTGCACGTACTGGTTCGTAGTCCGTCGAAACGGACGGCTCGCTCTCTGCGAGATTCATCACGAACGCCGCTTCCGTTCCTGCAGTAATCAACCTTGTTCCTCCTGAAATCAGCTGTATACGATGTGTTTTGCCCTCCCAATTTAGATAATCTTGTTGACGTTTTGGGTGAGGTACGGTAGATAGAGCAGCGGGTTCCGAACGAGGGTGACCGTCTCGGCCGTTCGAGCGCCGTCCGAGATGAGATTGATACCGACTACTCGCGGAGATACTCGACGACAGCCTGGGGCGGTTCGTCGAGACCTCCACCCTGAGCGAAGGTCGAACCGCCCCCTCCGCCACCCCCGAACTTCGACGTAACGTCATCCACGACGTCGCTGGCGTCCGTGGAACCCGTCGTTCCGACGACGATGAACGAACTCCCGTCGACGCCGGTGAGAGCGACCACGTCCCCAGCGTCCCCCGCGAGGCGTCTGACGTGGTCGGCAACGTCGTTCGGGCCGACGCTCTCGACTTCGCCGACGATCCAGTCTTCGCCGTTCTTCGAGACGGAGTCCTCGACGAGGCTCTCGAGACGCCCTTCGAGCAGCCGTTCGTGCAGTCGGTCCACCTGTTCCTCGAGTGACGAGTTCTCTTGGACCAGACTGGTGGCGCGCTCGGGGAGACCATCGACGCTCGTGTCCAGGATATCCGACGCCCGTTCTGCGTTTCGACGGGTGTCGATCTGCCTCTGTACGGCGGCGGGCCCGACGGTGTACTCGATCCGAAGAAGGTCGGCGCCGGGGTTCGAGATGTCCAGCACCGTTATCGGTCCGATCTCGCTGGTGTTTCTGACGTGCGTACCGCCACACGCTGCGATGTCCCAGTCGTCGATTTCGACGATTCTAACCGTGTCGGACCGCTCGGTGTCGTCTGACAAGTTGAAGACCACATCGTCTCGTTCGCGTGCGCGGTCGATGTCGACGTCTCGCCAGTCGACCGCGCGCCCGTCCCACACGACTTCGTTGACCATCCGCTCGACCGTGAGCGTGTCCACGTCGTTCGGATCGCGATCGGTTTCGAAGTCCAGACGGGTCTTCTTCGGTCCGATGTCGAATCCGCCGTAGCCGTGGTCGTCGAACAGTTGTCGTCCCGCTCCATACACCAAGTGGCTCGCCGTGTGCGCTCGCATGCAGTACGTCCTGAATTCGTCGTCGATGCGGGCCGTGACGGTGTCTCCGACTCCGAACTCGGGTTCGGTACCGAGGACGTGGCGCGTCTCCCCCTCTTGCTTCTGGACGTCGGTGACTTCGGCACCGTTCAGCGTCCCGCGGTCGGCAGGTTGTCCGCCGCCTTCCGGATAGAAGTACGTTTGCTCGAGCGCGATTGCACGGCCGTCGATGGACTCGACCGTCGCTTCGAACTCCATCACGTACGGTTCCACAGCTGATAGGTTGTTCTTCGCGTCGGTGCTCATGCCCGAGGTTGTCGGAACACGCCGCAATAAACGGTGCGGTGTGTACGGATCCAGGACTGTGTTTCCTCCAAGGACTCGTCGGGAGCACGCTTTCTCGCTCGACATTAAATATTGCTTACACGATGTGGGGTGGGTGGCGAGAACGTTTGCGAACGAGAGTCACAGCCACGCCGTAACGCGGCGATCACGGGAGATTGGGTTTTGAACCGACGAACGGACGGTACATTAATGGCGATATCGGCGTGGAAGTCTGGTATGGAATACCACGAGGCGGTCAACTATCTTGAGAGTCTGGACCGCTCTCGCCCGAAGCTGGGGACAGAAACGACCGCAAGGATGTTGTCCACGCTCGAAAGTCCACACGAGGGTGTCGACTACGTCCAGATAGCGGGATCGAACGGAAAAGGTAGCACTGCCCGAATGCTCGAGTGCGTGCTCCGGAGCGCAGACCTTGACGTAGGATTGTACACATCGCCGGACCTGAACGACTTTCGCGAACGAATCCGCATCAACGGTCGCAAGATACCGAAAGCACGCGTTTGCTCGTTCGTCGAGGAGATTAAGCCGTGCGTCTCACGTCTTCGTGCCAGCGGGGACGCTCCGACGTACTTCGAAGTGCTAACCGTTCTCGCACTACGATATTTCGGGACTAAAGACGTCGACGTCGCGGTCCTCGAAGTCGGCATCGGAGGCCAGTACGACGCCACGAGCGTCGTGAACCCGGTCGCCAGTGCCGTTACGAGCGTGAGCCTGGAACACACTGGAATCCTCGGCGAGAGCATCGAGGAGATAGCGTACGACAAGGCTCAGGTCACGCCAGCGGAGAGACCGCTCGTGACGGGAGCAGACGACCGGGCGCTCGATGCTATCCAGACCGAAACAGAGGTCGTCACCGTCGGCGAGTGCGAGGCCGACGTACTCTCCTGGGAGGGCGACATGACGTCACCAGTCGAAACGTCCGTCTCGATATCGGGTCCGGACTGGGACGTCACGACGAATCTCCCTCTGATCGGCCAGCATCAGGCAACGAACGCCGGAATTGCAGCGACGCTCGCCCGGCAAACAGCGGACGTCGAGACCTCGACTATCGAACGCGGACTTCGGAGAGCACATTGGCCCGGTCGGTTCGAGGTCATGTCGACCGACCCGCTCGTGATACTCGACGGCGCTCACAACCCGGCCGCGTGCGCGACGCTCGCCGACCTCGTCGACCGATACGAGTTCGACGATATCCACCTCGTATTCGGCGCGATGAAGGAGAAAGACCACGTCGAGATGGCCGCGGCACTTCCCGACCTGGACGTGCTTCACCTCTGCCGACCGAACGTGGACCGGGCCGCATCGCCCGAGACGCTCGCAGGGGCGTTCGACGAACGAACGACGCACGCCGATTCGGACAGCGCCGTCCTCGACTCGGTCGAACGAGCGCTCAACTCCGCCAGCGACGACGACTGCGTCCTCATCACCGGCTCGCTGTACGTCGTCGCCGAAGCGCGCGACCGGTGGACACAGCACCAGATTCCCAAACGGACGGACACGCCCGCCGCCGCGCGGTCGATGCTCTCAGACGTGCACGTCCCGGGCAACTTCGCCGAACGCGTCGCCAGGGACACCGTCTCCCGGACCTTCAAAACGCACCTACGAAAGGAGCAGGCTGAACGCCTGAAGCAAACGATGCAATCGATCGGCGGTACGTGTCTCATCTCCGAGATAGACGCGACCAGCCGACACGTATCGGTCGTACTCTCCGGAACCGTCGCCCAGTACGAACGGCTGGTCGACACGATAGAAGACTGCGAGCCGGGCCTCTCGTACATCACGCACCAACTCCACGACGTCACCGACGACGACGGAGCCGACCAGTACCCCTGGGACGCCGACACAGCGATAATGGGCATCCTGAACGTCACCCCGGACAGTTTCTACGACGGTGGCAGGTACGACCGATCCGACGACGCCGTGCGGCGAGCCCGCGAAATGATCTCCACGGGCGCAGACATCGTCGACGTCGGCGGGGAGAGCACCCGGCCGGGAGCCGATCCGGTCACCGTCGACGAGGAAATCGAACGCGTCGTCCCAGTCATTGAACGCATCTCCGACGCAGACATCCCGATATCGGTCGACACCAGGAAGGCGGCCGTCGCAGACGCCGCCCTCGAAGCGGGCGCGGATATAATCAACGACGTGTCCGGCCTGGCAGATCCGGACATGCGGTTCGTCGCCGCCGACCACGACGCGCCGGTCGTCGTGATGCACAGCGTCGACACGCCCGTCGACCCGGACCACTCGGTCACGTACGACGACGTCGTTGAGGACGTCGTCCACGAACTCGGCGAACGGGTGCTACTGGCCGAACGGGCTGGCCTCGACCGCGACCAGATAATCGTCGATCCCGGTCTCGGGTTCGGAAAGTCCACCGACGAGTGCTTCGAGCTGGTCGACAGGTTGGAGGAGCTACGCGCTCTCGGCTGTCCAATTATGGTCGGACACTCCCGAAAGTCGATGTTCGAACGCATCGAACGCGATGCCAGCGACCGACTCCAGCCGACGGTTGCCGTCACCACGATGGCGGCCGAACGGGGAGCGGACATCGTCCGGGTCCACGACGTCGCCGCAAACGCCGCCGCAGTCCGTGCCGTTCGAGAAACGAACGAAGCGAGCAGGTAGGTGACGCTGGCGGACGCGTAGCAGCGTTACGAGCGGGGGAACGAGTGGGCGAGTCGCAGTTCTGTCGCGGGTTCGCGGTTAGGTTTCGGCTGTGAACGACGATGACGTGCGAATGCAGGGGTACGTATCGTCGAGTTCGCCGGCTTCTGCTGGCAGAACTGCTGCGACGACGTAGTCAGCGTGTTGCTCGAAATGCGTCAGGAGCCCACGGATGCGGTCGGCGTCGAGCATCTCGACGGCGTCAACGACTACTATCGGAATCTCCGTCGCCACCTCGTGCGCGAGATATCCTGCGAGCGCGACGACGAGGCTGACGACTTCGCGTTCGCTTTTGCTCAGCGTGTCGATCGTATCTTCGTAGGCTGCCCCGTCGTCGGTCGACCGGACGACGTGCAGTTCGAAGTCGGTACGAGAGTGTGTCTTCCCATCCGCGCCGGTGAGGCGCTCGATCCACACGCGCTCGACGTTCTCGTACGCCAATCGGTCTATCACCTGCTGCATCGATTCGTTGAACGCCGTAACGAGGTCTCGTTCGATGGTTTCGATCCGGTCGCGCTGCTCTCGAAGCCGTGTGGTGACGGACTCGCGCTCGGCCTCGAGATCGTCGCGCTCGGCGATGGCGGACTCGATCTCTTCGATCTCCGCTTCGATGTCCTCGAGCTCGTTCTCCAGCTGTCCGCGTTCGTATTCGAGGCTGCTCACTTCGCTGTGTAGTTCGAGTAGCTCCTCGTCCCCGTCATCGGCTTCCTCGGCCTTCGACTGCAGGTTTTCGATATCGTCTGTGAGCGACGACCGTTCACCTTCGAGTTCCTCGAGTCGCTCTTCCCGGCGTTCGATCTCTGCTTCGATGGAGCGTTTCCGTTCCGAGAGCCGTTCGCGTTCGTCGCGCTGCTGCTCTATTCGGCGTTTCTCGTCCTTGAGGGCGCTAATCTGGTCGGTGAGGGCTCCGCGATGGTCGCGTTTTTCCTCCAAAATCTCCTGGACGACCCGGACCTGCTCGGTTATCTCCGACCGCTCGACGGTGTTCCCGCACGTCCAGCACGTGACCGTTCTGGACGAGGGGTCCAGTTCGCTGACAATGTCGTTGGACTTCATCTCTTCGGGGATGTCGTCCTCGTCGTCCAACAACTGTGCGTTCATCTCTACGATCGGGCTGAGCGCGTTGATCGTGGTCGACAGCTGCTGTTTCTGGTGGTGAAGTTGCTCGATTTCTGTCTCGATTGCGTCGATGTCACGCATCCCTTCGGACGGCCGGAGCTCCATCGTCTGCTCCGAAATCTCTTCAAGCTCGTCCCGGAGCGAAGACAGCGCCTCGGACTGCGTCTGAATCCGATTCCGAACGGTCTCCCGCTCACCGCGTTTCTGTCTGAGCTCGTCTAGCACCCCCTCCTCGTCGTCCGGCGAGGCGTCCGACTCCCTCTCCGCTATGGCCTTGCGTTTCGCGTCGAGCGACTCCTCCACCGCTTCTATCTCTCGTCGTAGATCGTTGGCCCGTGTCCGAAGCGTGGGAAGCCGATCTTC
Organism: Halomicrococcus pelagicus; assembly: GCF_050954125.1. Classification (NCBI taxonomy): domain Archaea; kingdom Methanobacteriati; phylum Methanobacteriota; class Halobacteria; order Halobacteriales; family Haladaptataceae; genus Halomicrococcus; species Halomicrococcus pelagicus. The sequence goes on from NZ_JBPBWC010000026.1 coordinate 29,874, forward strand.
CTTCCGACTTAACTCGTCGAGACGGCCGTCGATGTCGTCTTTTCGGGACTTCAGGTGGCTGATCTCTGTTTCGATTGCCTCCGTGTCGACCGGCTTCATCAGAAGCTCGTAGAGATCACCGTCGTTGATGACGGCCTGCCGAACTGGGTTCGTCTCGTCAAGTGCTACGAACAGTTCACAGAGCTCCTCCAGATCGGAAAACCTGTTCGCGTCGCTGACGACTTGTCCGCCGTCTCGTGCAGTTAGTTCGACGTGATATTCGGCGTCGGCGGTTTCGAGACGAACGAATCCTTCTCTGGCATCGCTCTTCAGTTGCGGGTCCGGTCCTCCGAGGACGGCAGCGAGTGCGCGCAGAAAAGAGGACTTGTTCGACGCGTTTTTTCCCGACAGGAGCGAGACTCCCGGGGTAAACGATACCTCTGCCTCGGATATTCCACCGATATTGCGAATTTCGATAGTGAGGTCACCGAGGTCGCTCGGAGGCCGAGCGGTTGAATTAGCACGTTCGTCGAGCATAGTAGGAGCTGTATCGGTATGGGGCGGCGTTTTCCACTATTGGAAAGTTCATTCCTCGGCAATATTTAATCTTGCGTCCGATTCCTCAGTCGTTGATTTCCCAGAGATGCGTAGCAAACACCGCGAACACGAGACACACTGCACGTATCCCCTCTCGCCGTTTCCCTCGGGTCACCACGCTTAGTTCCCTGGCGAGCGTGTCGAGGTCCGTGAGCAGCCTTCCTACTGGAGAGTTAGTGTTAGGGGTACTCTAACAACTCGGCGATGTAGCGTCGCAGATGGGAACGACGAACTCAATTGCGAGATGAGTCGCACCGACAACCGCCCCGGTCGACTAACCGAGAGAAGGGGTACTCTTCCCCGCACTCGGTGCAGGCCACCCGGAGACTCAACGTCACGTCCACGTCACCGATCGTCAGGCCGCCGGCAGAACGGAGTCGGTCGATGGTTCGCTCGGTGATGAGCTCCGTCCGAGACATTAGTTTAAAAACGGTGTTTTTCGCGTCTGTAGGCGTCAACTCCGAGTCATTAGATGTATCGACATTTAGACATTCTCGGAGGTGAGTTCGGACGGTCTGATAGCTGACGAAGTCGTCGATAACCGCCTCCGGGTCCACCCCTGCTCGTCTGAGCCGGTCTCTCACCTCTATCTCCGTGCCCGAACTCACGGTGTCCGCGGTGAGAAGACGAAACGTGTGCTCTGCGTCTCCGTCTACGACCTCGACGTCACCATCGCGCATTGCGGCCTCGAGAACCCGCTGATTGAAGTACTCTTCGAGGTCTCGAAGGCTCGCCCCGGAGTCCTCGCGTCGCTCCTGCAGCTGTTCGTCGATACTATCGAGGTTTCGCTTCTCAGAGACGCGATCGATCTTGCACGCCCGATCACCATCGCCGGTCATTGGTCATCCGTAGGACTCGAAGCGGGACGTTTTTTCCGATGTGTCGGTGGGACGGTCGCGTGCCCGTCGGGAATCGCTTCGAGGTCGAACCCCGCGGCATCAACCTCGCAAGTTCTGTGAAGCAGTCTCCTAACGGACGACCACTCCGGTCGAGCGAGCGTTGCTGCGCTGAAGCGGTTCTGACGAGAACGATTTACATCTCGTGTGGGTCGAACGCTCCGGTGGCACAGTTACTTATATCTCCCCGTAGAACTATTGCGATAATAGAGACCGGTTGAATGAGGTCCTGAACGACGATATCAGACTGACAGAACACGCGATAAGAAGGTGAGAGAAGTGGAGACCTAATAGGAGGAAGATGACGATAACAGCCAAAGCGTACATAGAACACGAGAACCTCGCTCTTGTCCCCACGCTGCGCGATATCGAAGATGTAACTATCAGAGTAGTTCACCAAGCGACGACAGATCCAGAGTCGGATACGTTCCCGTTCGTGATCGAATGCGATGATAACGAAGCGCTTGAGAACGGGCTCGACTCGGACCACACGGTGACTGATTACGAGCTCATAGACAGCAATTCCGGCATCCACATATACTATATTGGACACGCTGACGATACGCTGTTACTGAGTCCCGCTCTGACCAGTGTCAACGGTTTTATGCTGGACGCAAAGACCAAAGACAGGGGATGGCTCGTCCAGATACAGTTGCCGAGCCGAGAAGAGCTCCACTCCGTCTGGGAGTTTGCGGAAGAAAGGGGAATCGACTGTAGCTTGATAGAGATACACGAAAAAAGAAGCGAAGGAACCGACATCTCGTTCGGATTGACTGACGAACAACAGGAAGCGCTCAAGGTAGCGTACAAGAGCGGTTACTTCAGCGAACCGCGCGAGAAGTCCCTCAGCGATATTGCCGAAGAGATCGACGTCTCCTCTACGGCAATGGGCGGTCGTCTGCGGCGAGGGATGCGGAACTTAGTTTCGGCCACGCTGATCAACGACGAGGAGTGACGTGTTTCCCGTTACTCACGTTCGGCGGGAGATTGAGTTCTGACGACCTGTTTGAGGCGAAGATTCTCCGGAGCCGGGGGAAATACCCGGCGACCATTCCTGAAGAGCCTGGCAATTTGCGAATAATTGTCATCCGAAATCTCGGCCCTCCGCGACCGGCTCACCGATATCGAAAGTCGAAACGCGAAGACATCGCCTCGATTACGACTCAAGTTACGTCCGCGTACTTAAACACCGGTCATATTCCACATTAATGGTCATGCAGCTAAATCTCGATTAACGGTATATGAGTAGTAGTACCACGGGTGCCACCGCCAAACAGTCGACCCATCACCTCCACCACGAATGGAACGACGAAGGATGGATGAGCGACCAAATTGTCGAAGCAGTCGCGGCGTACGAAAACGAGGACCAGGACGAGCTTCCGCCCCTGAGCGACAGTATCAATCCGGCTGCATTAGATACATTGTTCGAGGGGACTGACGACGACGCGACGATGGCAGGGTGCGTAACGTTCTCCTACTACGGCTACACGGTGCTCGTCCAGAGTAGCGGACAGATATTACTCAAGAGAAAGTAATCGAAGGAGTACCACTCGCTTCGAACGCGTATCCGCAGAGCCGATTCCGAACTGGAAATATCTAACTGAGCTGCTTGATAGACGTCCTCCCTATGTCACAGAACGCGAAGACGACCGAGTCAGTATCGCCCTCGCAGCCAACTCCGATCACCGTCGTGAGCGGCCCTCTCGGAGCCGGCAAGACGACACTCGTCAATCGATTGCTCCGAAACCCCGGGGGGCGGCGGATCGCCGTCATCGTCAACGATATGGGCGAGGTGAACGTCGACGCATCGCTCATCGAACGGAGGACCGACGAAGGAGTGATCGACCTCTCGAACGGATGTATCTGCTGTCAGCTACAAGACGACCTCGTCGAGGAATCGGGTCGATTGGCCCGCGAGCGAGAATTCGACCATCTCGTGGTCGAAACGTCCGGAATCTCAGAACCCCTTCCGGTAGCCCGAGCCCTGACCCAGGAGAGCGCCAGTTCGTCGGACCAGTACGATTTGGACACGATGGTCTCGGTCGTCGACGCCTACGGATTCTGGAAAGCGTTCGACCCCGACGAAGGGCTCCCAGATGCCGTACCAGATCCCGAACGACCCCTGACTGACGTCATGATCGACCAGATCGAGTTCTGTGACGTCCTCCTGCTCAACAAGTGCGATATGGTGCCCGACGACGACGTAGAAAGGATCGAGACCGTGCTCCGGGAACTCCAACCCAGAGCGACCATCCACCGGACGACCTACGCCGAGGTCGATTCCGAAGTCGTCCTCGACACGGACCGGTTCGATTTCGAAGACACCAAGCGTGCGCCGGGCTGGAAGCGCGCGCTCGCGGACGGGAGCGAAGGCGACGACCACGACCACGATGGTGCTTCGGCAGCCGAAGTTCACGGTGTCGAGTCAACGGTCTACGAGCGCGACCGGCCGTTCCATCCCGGACGGTTCGACGCTTGGCTTGACGACTGGGACGGAGACCTGATCCGCGCCAAGGGATTCACGTGGGTGGCGAGCCGCCCCGACGAAGTCCTCGGGGTCAACCAAGCCGGTCCGTCGGTCCAGGCCGGCCCCATCGGCGAATGGGGGGACGACGAACCGGCGACTCGTCTCGTGCTCATCGGTCGGTCCCTCGACCCGGACCGGCTGGCGGCCGAGTTGGACGACTGTCTGGTAGCGGACGAAGAACGCCAGAAGACGTGGCATGACGACCCCTTCCCACGGTAGAGGAGTTCGTCGATGCGGGTCGGCCCGCTGTACAGGTGCTTGGGACGTCCGCTTCTCCATCAACGCGAACAGAGTACGGTGAATAAGCAGGATCGCTCCTGCCGTTCTCTCACGGTCCGAAAAAAGCGACCGGGGTCGGCTAGCTATTGGGCAGCGGTTTCCTCGAACGCCTCAACGCCGGCCTGGGCGACCTCCATGTCCTGATCGACCTGCCCTCCGCTGACGCCGATCGCGCCGACGACTTCGCCGTCCCTCGTCAGCGGATATCCGCCGCCGAAGACCACGATGCGGTCGTCGTCAGTGGTCTGCAGTCCGTACAGCGACTCGCCTGGTTGCGACGGCCCTGCCAGTTCGTCGGTCGCCATCTCCAGGGCCGCCGAGGTGTAGGCCTTGTTCCGGGAGATGTTGACCGATGCGAGCCAGGCGTCGTCCATGCGATGCTGGGCGATGAGGTTCCCCTCCGAGTTGGCAACCGTTATCACCATCGGGTTCTCTATCTCCTGTGCTTTCCGTTCAGCCGCGTCGATAACATCCTTCGCAGTCTCGAGCGAAATCGTCTGAACCATCCATCTTTCAGCAAGACCACGACGGGGGAAAACGTCCGGCCAAATATATACAAGGCATTTATACTTGACGAGCGACCGGCGTTCGTCGAGAGACGATGCCACCGAGTGGTCGGCACTCCGACTTTAGTCGGACGTGGTCGGCGACGTATGTGTGCTCCCCTGGGACTGTTTGACGCTGTTGATCCGACGGCGCAAGAGCACCGTACAGAGCAGTCCGACGACGAGTGCGACGCTGACGATGTAGAACGACGTCTCGTAGCTTCCGGTCGCCTCGACGATTCGTGCGACCAGCATCGGGCCGGCGACGCCAGCGAGCCCCCACGCGGTCAACGTGTAGCCGTGAATCGCGCCGAGCTCTTTCGTTCCGAACAGGTCTCCGAGGTACGCCGGCAGGCAGGCGAAGCCGCCCCCGTAACAGGTGATGATGAGGAACAGGAGGGACGCGAACAGCAAGACGTTGGTTATGCGGGGCATGAGGAGGAACGCGGCGATCTGGATGGCGAAGAACACGCCGTAGGTGGTCGTTCGCCCGAGGTAGTCGGAGGCGCTGGCCCAGGCGATGCGACCGCCGCCGTTGAACACGCCGATGACGCCGACAATGGAGGCGGCGGTGGCCGCGTTAGCGCCGGTGATAGCCTGAGTCATCGGTGACGCCACCGACAGCAGCATGATGCCGGCCGAGATGTTGATGAACAACATCAGCCACACCAGATAGTACCGCGGCGTCTTGAGCGCCTCCCTGGCGGTGAGCTGTTCGAGGTCGGTGCTGACGGTCACGCCCTTGGTGGCGTCGTCGATCTCGCTCTCGTCCATCCCCTCGGGTACCCAGCCTTCCGGAGGCTTCTTCAGATAGCTCGCGCCAGCGACCATCAGGAGCGTATACCCGACGCCCAAGGCGAAAAACGCCGTCGAGATGCCGGCGTACTGCATGATTGTATTCGCGACGGGGCCGGTTATCAGCGCGCCGGCGCCGAAGCCCATCACGGCGAGTCCGGTGGCCATTCCTCGCCGGTCGGGGAACCACTCGACGAGGGTCGAGATGGGAGCGATGTATCCGAGACCGATTCCGATGCCGCTGAGGACGCCGTACGTACCGATGAACATGGGATAGCTGCCCACCTCGACGGCCATGCCGGCACCGACGGTACCGAGACCGAACAGCGCGGCCGCCGCGAGTCCGGACAACCGCGGTCCGTGCTTCTCGACGTACCGTCCGAGGAATGCGGCAGAGATGGCGAGGAAGACTATCGCGACGGTGAACGCCATCGTCACGTCCGAGATTTCCCACCCCAATGAGTCACGCAGCGGGTTCTGGTACACGCTGTACGCGTACACAGATCCGATCGACAGGTGGATTAGTACCGCCGACAGTGCTATTAGCCATCGATTTTTCTCCGTCTGGGTGTTCGTCACAGTCTATCAAATGGAAACTGCCAAGTTAAAAATTTTGACCAGTGGTAGAGAATTTTAACTGGACTTAGGCGCTAAGTCCCCTTCCTCAAGGAGCAACGCAGGGAGCGAAGCAACCGAGTAGCGCAATAGGGAGGAGATACAGCGCCGCATATTTCTCAAACACCTACGACACCCGACCCACAGGCCCATCGCTTCCTTTATGTCTATCCATCAGTGATGGATAGGTTTGAAATCGAAGGCGAGGAAGTCCTTGACGGGACTGCAAAACCGTCAGGCAATAGCGCCCACGTCATCGTTCCCAAACGCTGGCGCGGAGCCGATGTGAAAGTCGTACGCGTTTCCGAACCCGATTCAGACGAGTAGACCATGCAGTACAACTACAAGTATCGACTCAACCCACCGGAGGCCCTCCGCGAGGAACTCCGCCACCACGTCGATACTTGTAGGCAACTGTACAACCACGTCCTCTACCTGCTCAACGAGTCTGACGACATCCCTGCCCGCTACGAGGTGCAGGGACAACTACCCGACCTCAAAACGTGGTGGGACGACCTCGGAGACATTCACTCGAAAGTCCTCCAGATGGTGGTCAAGCGTGTCTACGACAATCTCTCCACGCTCAAAGCACAGAAGGAGAACGGACGTGCCGTGGGTATGCTCAAATGGAAATGACCTCGGGATTATCGGTCGCTCACCTACAACCAGTCCGGCTTCAAACTCAAGAATACGAGTGGTCGGCCTGCCTTGTCGTTGAGCAAAATCGGTGAGATTCCGATTCACCTTCACCGAGCCATCCCCGAGGACGCGAGTATCAAACAGGTCACGGTCAAACGGGAACCAACGGGCGAGTGGTACGCCACGTTCGGCATCGACGTGGACAAAGACACTCCCGAGAAACCTGAGACGCCGGAGCAGGTCGTTGGCATCGACGTGGGGATTCTCAAGTACGCACACGACACCGATGGATATGCCATCGGGAGTCCCGACTTCGGCGAAGAACGTGACCGGCTCGAACGCGCTCAACGCGACCTCTCACGGAAGAAACACGGTTCCGAAAATTGGGAGAAGCAGCGGAAGGTCGTGGCCGAACGCTACGCAGATCTGAAGCGAAAGCGGCGAGACTTCCTCCACAAGTTATCGAACTACTACGCCCGCGAGTACGACTTGGTGGCCGTCGAGGACTTAGACGCGAAAAGATTGGTCGAACTCCCCGGTAACTCACGAAATCGCGCAGGTTCGGCGTGGGGGACGTTCCTCAGAATGCTCGAATACAAGTGCGAGCGTGAGGGAACACACTTCGTCGCGGTTGACCCGAAGGACACGACGAAGGAATGTGCATCCTGCGGTGTCAAGACGGACAAGCCGTTGTGGATTCGTGAACACTCGTGTCCGTCGTGTGGATTTGAAGCGGATAGAGATGCGAATGCGGCGTGGAACATCCTTTCTCGCGGTCTCGAAGACGTAGGAGTGGGATACTCCGAATCAACGCCTGTGGAGACTGCGCTCCCTGTGGATACACCTGTATCTGCAAAGCGCGTCGTGGAAACAGGAAGCCCCACCCTCAACGAGCGAACGGCGACAGCCGTGAGGAAGTAGGGTGGGGTAGCTCACCAGTTCTAAACGATCCGGCTCGTATCGTATGTCAGCAATAGAACAAACTGTGGGATAGTCGTCACTCTGGGCACGGCCGAGGACCCCCTGTCCGTCAAGCCGTCCGATAACCGTACGATCGATTACCGATTGGCTATGCAATATTTTTAGTTTGTTATTTAATTTTACAGTTCGATGTTTGGAGTGGTTTTTTACCATCCGACTACGTGGTGTGTGCCGATGTCAAACGACAGGGGAACCGTCGGCCGTTCGCCGGTCATCCGCGTCACGGTGGACGTGACAGCTGACCGGGGAAACAGGGTACTCGACGCTGCTCGCGATGCCACCGATTCGATTCCCGTCGTACGGACAGGAACGACTGGAATCGGAGAACTCGAACCGCTCGTCATCGCGACTGACGGGGGCGAGACCGCCTTCTTTGCATCCCCTCGCCCGTCGACGGTTCGTGACCTCGCAGCCGACGTAGAAGCGAACGGGCTTCCGACCGACCGCGCGGATGCTATCGTCGAACACGCTCCAGGGGTGACATCGCTGCCGGTTCCACCGGACGGTCCGTTGGCGGTCGGTCGACGCCGCGTTCTCGGTCCCTGCGGATGGGTCGACCCGCTCGACCCGAACGAGTACGCGCTTGTCTCGCCCGAACGAGACGCCGGCGACATCGCGGACCTCGGACTACTCGGCCGCGGGAGAGGTGACGCCACCGCCGACGAACCCGCCGCCGACGCGTGGAAGCAAGCGCGCCAGACAGACGGTGAACCCGTCGTCGTCGTCAACGCCAACGACGCCGACGACCCATCGCGGACGGACCGGACGTTGCTCGCCGGCGCGCCGATGTCCGTCCTCGACGGGATGGCAGCTATCGCCGAGTACATCGGTGCCACGGACGCGGTTATCTACCTGAACGAGACCGACACCGGACTCCAGCGGCGCGTCCGCCGCGCCGTCGAGGCAGCCGAAGGGAAACTGCCGGTCGTCCCCCAGCTCGTCGTCGGCCCCGACGAGTATCGCGCCGGTGCGCCGACGGCCGCACTCGAATCGATGGAAGGAGCAGACCGAATCGAACCGCGCCGTCAGCCACCGACACCTGCGACGTACGGACTCTACGGACGCCCGACGGTCGTCCACACGCCGCGGACGGTCGCCCAGGTACAGTACGCGCTCCGCGACCCAGACGCGTACGACTCAGACGCTGCCGATCCCGGCACCCGACTCGTGACCGTAACCGGCGACGTGGCCGCTCCCGCGACCATCGAGCTAGCATCCAGCGACAGTCTCGCCGTTGCTCGGGACGCCGTCGATATGGACGGGGATTTCAAGATGGCGTGCGTCGGCGGCGTTCTCGGCGGAATCACCCGCAGTTTGGACATCACGGCGACCGCCGGGTCCCTCGACGCGGCAACGCTCGGGACGGAGGGCGTCGTCGAACTGTTGAACGACGAGCGTTGTGCGGTTTCGACCGTAGGCGAGCGAGCCCACTTCGCGTCGACGGAGAACAGCGGCCGATGTGTCCCCGGCCGAGAGGGGACTCGACAGCTCACCGATCTGTTGCGCGATATCTACCAGGGCTCGTTCGAGACAGACAAGATTCGCGAACTCGGTCGGGTGATGCGACGTTCGAGTAATTGCCGAATCGGAGCGCATGCACCGCGTCCGGCGCTGACCGCGATAGAGGAGTTCGAACCGGAGTTCCAAGCACACGTCGATAGCCGCTGTCCAAGTGGCACCTGTTCCGAAAACCTATGAGTACTGACGACCCACTTCCAGGAGTTCCAGATCTCGACGATCCACAGCACCAGACGTCGGTCACGGCGGAGTTCGAGACCGGTACAGCGAACGATTCCGAGGCGGGAACGGACAGCGAGACGCCAACGACGCTGACCGTCAACGGAACGCCGGTCTCGGTACCGCCGGGGTCGACCATCATCGACGCGATGCAGGCCGTCGACGACGCCACGGTGACCGTCGAACCGGGCGCCGATGGCGTCGAGAAAGACGCTGACGTTCCCGCATTGTGTTACTACGACCGAGACGGGGACGGGAGCGACGAAATCGGACCGCGCAGCGAGTGCCGTACCTGTATGGTCGAGACGGAACGACACGGTCTGGTTCCGTCCTGTTCGTTCCCGGCCGAGGACGGACTGACGGTCGAGACCGACACACCCGACGCCGAGGAGAGTCGCAGCGTCAACCTCGACCTCGTGCTCTCGAACCACAACCTCCGGTGTACGACATGTAACGGCAATGGTCGCTGTGAACTTCAAGACACAGCGATCAGCGAAGGTGTCGACCACCCGCGCTACGGCGTGTTCGACGACCGCGACGAGTACGAACCCATCGACGATACCTCGTCGTTCATCCAGATAGATCGCAACAAGTGTATCCTCTGCAACCGGTGCGTCGAGAGCTGCAACGACGTCCAGGTCGAGGGCGTCCTCCGCATGGAGGGGCACGGCGAGGACACCCGCATCGGATTCCAGTCCGACGCCGAGACCATGGCCGACTCGGAATGCGTCTCCTGTGGGCACTGTGCTACCGTCTGCCCGACCGGTGCACTCACCGAGAAAGGTATCGGCGGCGCCGGGACGCTTCCGCTACCTGGCTTCTCTCAACGGAATTCCGTCGGCACGGTCATCGAGAGCGACGACGCGGAGACGCTGGACGACACGGCCGCCCCGAACCGCTCGCCCGACCCTGGTGGCACCGTCGGTGTCGACGCGGACACGACCGCCGATTCGGGCGACGTGGCAGGCGTCGCTCGGTTCATGACCGGAGCGAAAAAGCGCGCAGCGGACCTCGCTAGCGAGTACGGCCGGAAGGCGATGCTGTTCGGCGAGCACACCGCCGAGAACGTCGCGACGAAAACGCTGTCCGAAGGACGCCTCTTCGACGTCGCCGACGCCGTCAGCAGCCATCGACTCGACAACGTCGACACCGAAGAGACCACCTGCGGGTTCTGCGCGGTCGGCTGTCGCTTCGAGATGTGGGGCAAGGACGGCGACGCGCTCGGCGTCCAACCGGTCGCCGACCCCGACACGGCACCCGCCAACAACTTCTCGACCTGTGTGAAGGGCAAGTTCGGTCACGAATTCTCCAACAGCGACGAACGTCTCACGCAGCCGCTCGTTCGCAACGACGACGGCGAGTTCGAGACGGTGAGTTGGGACACGGCCCTCGACTACGTCGCCGAGAACCTGGACCGAATCCAGGACGAACACGGTGTCGACGCAGTCAGTTGCCTCGCCTCATCGAAGGGGAGCAACGAAGAAGCCTACCTCGTCCAGAAGTTCGCCCGCCAGGTGCTGGGGACGAAGAACGTCGACAACTGCGCTCGCCTGTGTCACTCTTCGACGGTGGCCGCACTCCAGCAGACGCTGGGCTACGGCGCCATGACCAACCGCATCAACGAAGACATCGGGGAGGCCGATGCCTACCTCATCACCGGGTCGAACACGACCGAATCGCATCCAGTGCTGGCGACACGTATCAAACAAAACGTCCGCGACGGCGCCGATCTGGTGGTGTTCGACCCGCGCAAGGTCGGTATCGCCGAACACGCCGACCAGTACACCCGGACCGAGCCAGGTTACGACGTCGCCTGGATCAACGGCCTGATTCGATACGTCATCGAACACGACCTCCACGACGAGGCGTTCATCGAGCGCAACACCAAGCGTTTCGAGGCGCTCAAAGAGAAGGTCCAGCCATACACGCCGGAAAAGGTCCAAGAGCTGGCCGGCGTACCGGCGGACGAACTCCGCGCTGCTGCAGAGACGCTGGCCGAGGCGGAGAACGTCGTCTTTGGCTGGGCGATGGGAATGACCCAGTCCAGCCACGGCACCCAGAACATTCTCGCGCTCGCGAATCTCGCGCTCACGCTGGGCCAAGTCGGTAAGCCGGGCGCCGGTCTCTCCCCATTCCGCGGGCAGAACAACGTCCAGGGCGGTGGCGGCGACATGGGAACGCTCCCCGGAAGTCTGCCCGGCTACCAGGACCCGTCCGACGAAGACGTCCAGAAGAAGTTCGCGGACGCGTGGGGCGAACGCCCGCCCGAAGAACCCGGTCTCAAGGTGCCGGAGATGTTCAGCGAGGTCCACGAAGGCAACCTCCGAGGGATGTACATCGTCGGCGAGAACCCTGCGCTCTCCGAGCCTGACGTCCAGCACGCCGGGGAAGCCCTGCGGACATTGGATTTCCTCGTCGTCCAGGACATCTTCATGACCGAGACGGCGGAACACGCCGACGTGATACTTCCCGCAGCGACCTCGCCGGAGAAACACGGCACGTTCACCAACACGGAACGCCGCGTTCAGCGCGTTCGACCGACCGCCGACCCGCCGGGAAGCGCACGTCAAGACTGGCAGATAACCCAGGAGCTGGCGAGTCGCCTCGGGTACGACTGGGGCTACGACCACCCGCGGGAGGTCATGGACGAGATCAGCGATCTCGCCCCGATCTACGGCGGCGTGAGCTACGACCGGCTCGAAGAAGGCGAGGAGCACGGCCTCCAGTGGCCCTGCTGGGACGAAGACCACCCCGGTACGCCGTATCTCTACGACTATGAGGACGGGAACTTCAACTTCGACGACGGCCTCGCTCGCTTCATCCCGGCGGACGGCGGCCGTCCCGGCGAAGTTCCCGACGAGGAGTACCCGCTCACGCTCACCTCCGGACGCGTCCTCTACCACTGGCACACTGGACAGCTCACACGTCGCGTCGAAGGACTCATGGGCCACGTCGGCGAGAGCTTCGTCGAGATACATCCTCGAACGGCTGACCGGCTCAGCGTTTCCGATGACGAGTACGTCCGTGTCGAATCCCGCCGGGGCGACATCGTCGTCAAAGCACAGGTGACCGACCGCGTCGGCGAGGGGACGCTGTTCATCCCGATGCACTTCGCCGCCGGCGCCGTCAACAAACTCACGCAGGAAACATTCGACCCGCAGGCCGGTATCCCCGAATTCAAGGTCTCCAGTGTCCGCGTCGAGTCACTCGGTCCTGAAACCAACGCCACCGTGCTCAAAACGCCCGACGTCGGAGGTAGCAACGACGGTCATCGACAGCGATAACGCGGGTAGTACCACGGTAGTCTACACGCGGAGCAGGCCGATTGCCTTGGGGTCGTTCGAGAGAGCGAAGCTCTCTCGTGATGACGAGACGCCGTCGGCGTCTTGAACCACGTGACCCCGAGGCGGTTCACCCTCGCTAGAGAATCACCGTGTGATACAGACCTAGCGAAAGCCCACCCCTTTAGGAGTGGGTGTGAGCGGTAGGTATCTGCCAGAACAAATCACGAACTCATCTTTCTTCCACCCTCTCCCCCCATCTTCGAAGTGTAACACCACAAACGGACGTGCCACGAAATCTCGGTCTGATTGGAGGTGAGGAGGCAGTAACCGACGATGAGGTACAAGCGATCAGAAGCTGTTTACTACACGATTAACTTTATAACCGAAACCTATAAGTCCATAACTCTAAAACAATATCCGCAAACTAAGTTATCCGATGGAATTAGAGGGGAGTAGTGGGAGAGATATCGGCGCGTTGGTGCTCTCGGCCTTCCAGGGGAGAGTTACACTTCGATGATGGGGGGAGGGGAGCGGACCAATGGCCGACGTTGTTACAGCATAACGAGAGGCGGATTTGTCCCTCTCTCCGGCTACGATCGACAGATCGAGCAAAAGGAAAACGAGATGAATGAGGACGCCCGCGGGAAAAGAGAGACGAAAGATACGGTCTGCCGGCGTCAAACAACGAGTCAGCACGCCGTATTCTCACAGAATGTTTGACTCTGTGCTCGCAAGTCGAGGCCGACCACGGCTTTCGCGAAGCTACCTCTATTGCAGCTAGAGTAATCATTCCGGAGTGTGAGGGTCTTAGGCGTTCAGCTGTGTGGAAGCTGTGTTCGAGGTTGAACGAGAGGTGTTACACTTCGATGACGGGGTGAGGGGTGATTTGGTGTGGCATATCCCCACGATGGCTATTGAAAGCAAGAACAGAACGTATTACAACTACTGGACGAGTACCTAGTTACACTTCGATGACGGGGATGGTGTGGTCAAAAAGTGCATGCAGGCATCGCGGTGCGCCCTAATTTACACTTCGATGACGGGGTTGCACATCATCTTCGGTAGCCGAATAGCTGGAGAGTAATTCCTCCTAGATCCTCCTGACCGTCGAGCCACGTTCCATCGAATGCTCCCTCCTTGTAAGGGGTGAGGAGAGCATATACACTTCGATACAGGGGTCGGCTCGTAGGCACACTATCTTACCGAACGGACTTGGTGAATGTACACTTCGATGCAGGGGTCGCTTCGCCCTTGGTTACACTTCGATGGAGGGGTTGGAAAGCCGGAGAAAACGCTCTACTGGAGCGTGTGAGTAGCGAACCTGATTTTCGCCACCACGCTTGCTCGACAGCAGATACACTTCGACACTGGGGTGAGTACCGATAAGAGAACCGATGCTGGCGCTGGCAGAGTTTGTCGGTTACACTTCGATGCAGGGGTATCAGGGGCTCGCACTCGGGCGATTACGACCCCTTGAATTGCTGCATCTTCGTTTTTGCAATTGTTTTCAGGTGGTCCGTTTCGCTGGCGATTGCCGACAGACGGGAGTCCTCTGCGAGCAAATCGAGAATCGGACGAGGGTTGTCGGAGAAAGAGAACTCCATGTACATCCCTTGTCCCCGCCCGCGGCTTTTCCGCTCAGCGTCCACGATGCCGTACGTGTTGAGTTCCTTGACATACTTGATGTAGGTTTCACGCGTCATCTGGTCGGCATCCAGCAGTTCGGTGATCCACTTGTAGACCTGATATCCAACGGGACTGGGGACGGACGTGGTGGCATGATCGGTGTGGACAGCGACGGCCGCCGTTGCGTACAGTGAGATTTTCTTTTGCGTGGAGAGTCCTTCTATCTGGGTCAGCATCCGGTCTTTATCGACTTCGTCCTGCGAATCTCGGACGTGTGATTCCGTGACGACGTCGTCGTTTTGTCGGTCAGCGAGATCGCCAGCTTTCCGGAAGAGATCGATGCCTTTGCGAGCGTCGCCGTGGCTCTGGGCAGCGAAAGCTGCGACGAGAGGGATGACGTCGTCACTGAGAGCGCCATCGCGGAAGGCGTCACGGCGATGTTCGAGGATTTCACGGAGTTGGTTCGCGTCATAGTCGGAGAACGGGATGTCTTCGGGGTTGAACGAACTCTCCGACCGGCCGTCGACGTTCTCCATGAACTTGGGATCGTTCGTCAGGGCAGCGACGGACACAGTCCCCTCGATGGTGTCCGTTTTCCCCGCCCGCGACAGCTGATAGAGCAGCTTCGAGTACGCGGGCTCGTCTTCGCGACCGACGAGGAGGTCGATCTCGTCGAGGATGAAGATGACCGAATCGTAATGCGTGTTGACGAGTTCGTAGAGCCGGTCGTACTTTTGCTCGGTCGAAACCCCTGTCGCTGGAACGCCGGTGTCGACGCCGACGTCTTTCGCGATGTTCTCCACGAGTTTGTAGACTGCACGGTCGAGCGTCGTAATCGGCTGGCAGTTGAGACTGACGACGCCGAAGTTGATATTCTGGGATTCACAGAGTTCGACGATTTGCTCGCAGACGGCTTTGATGATGAGCGATTTCCCCGTTCCGGCTGGCCCGTAGAGGAGCATGTTGGGCGGGCGTTCGTCGCGAAGGGCAGGTTTGAGATAGGCGACGACGGCCTGCAGCTGGTCGTCCCGGCCGACGATGCGCTCTTCGTTGATGATGGTGTCGGGTTCGACAAGATTCCGGTTTACGAAGACGGAGCCTCCAGAGTCTTCTTCGAGGAGTTCACGAATGGTTTGTTGTCCGGAGTCATCGTCTACTGGCGAATCTGCTGCGGTGTCCTCCGGGATATCAGAGAGAGCATCGTCGGGAGGCGCTGTGTCATCGCCTGGCATGTACATACCAACCAAAACAAAGGATAAAAAACTACCTATGTCGAAGTCTATCCATCCGAAAAACTGGCCGAAACCATCTCTAATCGCGAATGAAAGAGAGAGGGGAGAAACCGCATCCGAAGTACAACCTGGGGATGTCAAAACTAACGGAATCGACTCCCGTCCGAACAAAGTACACGCTGGGATGAATCAACTCTAGCGAGAAGAGACAAATCCTAACAAGGAGGTGCGGACGCTCTCACGGAACGTGATGGGCATCGGCGGTAAACACATCGAGATCTCGCTCGCTAATCCCGACCTGGTAGGGGTGGATGCGCCCACGACGCGGAGGTGTAGCTTACAATGCTGTTAACGAGTCTTGTAACTATCCCTCGGGAGTGAACGCGTCGGCGTCCGTGACGTGGTCGGCGAGAGTCGCGAGGAATCGGGCGGCGTCAGCGCCGTCAACGACGCGATGGTCGAAGCTGAGATCAAAGTTCAGCTGTCGCCGGAATTCAACCCCATTCTTTCCTGGCCGTGCGCGCTTGCGTATCCGGTTCACGCCGAGAATCGCGATTTCGGGCGGGTTGATGATGGGCGTGAACGAGTCGACGTCGAGTACGCCGAGGTTCGTGATGGTGAACGTGCCACCGCGAAGATCACGCATCGTGTACTCGCCGTTCTCGACGGCCTCAGTAATCTGTCGACGTTCGGTGGCGAGGTCGGCAAGCGATTTCGCGCCGACATCGGCGAGGACGGGCGTCACCAGTCCGGCATCGATATCGACAGCCACGCCGATGTTCTGTTCCTCGTAGAGACGGTGGATGCCGTCATCGAACGTCGCGTTGAATCCTGGATGGTCGGCGAGCGTTTCGGAGAGCGTACACAGAATGATGTCGAGCACGGAGACGTCGACGTCAAGTCGGTCTGCTGCCGTCTCGGTCGCACGCATGAGCGCTTCGGCGTCGACCTCGCGACTCACCGTGACGTGGACCGCATCCTGATAGCTCTCCTGTAGTCGGTCGGCGATAGTCTGTCGCATCGGGCCGAGTGACCGCTCCTCGCGGACGGTTCGCGTCGCCTCACCGGAACTAGTCGGCGTCGATTCGTCAGTGTCTGCATCCGTAGGGGGCATCTGGTGTAGTGTGGTGTGGGTCTGGCAGTAGTCTCGCGAACGAGCGATACAGCGGTGTGAGTGGCGGTGTTAGTCGGGCTGTATCCAGGCGAGTGTTTCCCCGCGTTCGAATTCGTCGTCTTCTCCGAGCACAATCTCGTCGACGGTGCCGCTCGCTGGTGCTGGCACGTCGACGCTCACCTTCTCGACCTGGTATTCACAGAGGTCGTCGCCTGCGTCGACGTGGCCGCCTTCGCTCACGAACCAGTTGACGACCACGCCTTCGTTTGCCTCGGCATCGTCAGGCCACACGTCCTCGGTGTTGACTTCGACCCGGTCAGACTCCGCACTCATGAGTCAGAAGTCACGGATTGGACGGCCGTTTCGATGTCCTCGACACCCGGAATCACTTCGTTCTCGAGTGGTCGAGCGTAGGGTAGTGGGACGTCCGGGACGGCGACACGCTCGACCGCCTCGAGATTGTCCAGCGATTCCTCGGTGACGCTCGCGATGATTTCGCCGGTCACGCCGAACGACTGGTAGTCCTCGTCGACGACGACCAGCCGGCCGGTCTTGGCCACCGACTCACGGACGGTATCGGTGTCGAGCGGGACGAGCGTTCGGAGGTCGATGACCTCCACATCGATATCGTCGTCGGCGAGTGATTCGGCGGCCTCGAGCGCTCGATGGACGTGGAGGCCGAGCGTGACGACAGTGACGTCCGCGCCCTCGCGTTTCGTGTCGGCGCTGCCGAACGGGATCGTGTAGTCGGTGTCGGGGACGGGAGTTTTCGGGCCGTCGGGGGCTGGCATCCAGCCGATTCCCATCAAGCGCTTGTGGAACATGTAGACGACGGGGTCGTCGTCCCGGATGGCGTTGTGCATCAGACCCTTCGCGTCGTATGCCGTCGACGGCACCACGACCTTCATGCCGGGCAGATGAGCGAAGGTGCCGTAGAGCGTCTGGGAGTGCTGGGCGGCGTCGTTGTACGTGCCGCCGACGGCCGTTGTCAGCACCATCGGCACGCTCACACTCCCGCCGCTCATGTACGTGTTCTTGGCCATCTGGTTGTAGATTTGGTCCATGCCGACGCCGAAGAAGTCGACGAACATGAGCTCCGCAATCGGCCGCATGCCCTCCTGGGCAGCGCCAACGGCGGCGCCGATGTACGCCGTCTCGCTGATCGGAACGTCCATTATTCGGTCGTACCCGAATTCGTCGAGGAGGCCGTCGGTACTGTCGAAGATACCGCCGTAGTCGGCGACGTCCTCACCCATGTAGAACACATCGTCGTCGGCCCGCATCTCGTGGGCAATCGCCTCGACCATCGCGCGACTCATCGTCAGCGTTCGCTCGGTTTGTATGGGTTCCTGTTCAGCCATCAGTCGTCACCTCCCGTCTCCGCGACCGACGGTTCACTATCCGTGACTCCCGACGGTGGATTCGAGAACACGTCCTCATGTGCGTCCGCCGGCTCTGGCTCGGGCTGATCTTTCGCCCACTCGATGGCCTCCTCGACACGGTCGTAGGCACGCTCCCGAATCTCGTCGATTGTGTCGTCGCTGACGTCGTGGCTACGGAGTCTGTCGGCGAGTCGCTCGATCGAATCGCGCTGCTGGGCGGCGGTTTTGTCCGTGTCGCTCCGATAGGTTTCAGGGTCACCCATGAAGTGGCCCATGCGGCGATGTACCTGCACCTCCATGAGTGTCGGCCCGTTCTGGTCGCGCGCACGACCGACGGCCGCTTCAGCAGCGTCGTGGATGGCCACCGCATCGTCGACGTCGACGCGAACGCCCGGCAGGTCGAATCCATCGGCGCGCTGGGAGCCGTTCGCAACGTCGGTGACGCGGTCTTTCGGCATGCTGATCGCCCAGTCGTTGTCTTCGATGACGAACACGACCGGTAGGTCGTGGACGCTCGCCAAGTTGAGAGATTCGAGGAACGCTCCCTGGCTGATCGCGCCCTCGCCGAGGAACGCGACGGCGACGCTGTCCGTGTTCCGTTTCTTCGCCGCGATTCCGGCGCCGACTGCGGGCGGGCAGCCTTCCGCGATGATGCCGCTACACGCAAAGCCGGCGTCCGGATCGAACAGATGCATGTGGCCGCCTTTTCCCTTGCTGAGGCCTGTTTCACGGCCGAAAATCTCCGCGGTCATTCGTTTCAGGTCGACGCCTTTCGCAATCGCAATGTGGTGTGGGCGATGCGGCGCCGTGACGGTGTCGTCGTCGCGCAGATGCTGGCAGACGCCGACGGCGGCCGCTTCCTGGCCAGCGGCGAGATGGAGTTCGCCGGGAATCGGTCCCGCCGAAATATCGAACGCGGGTTGTTTGCCTTCGAGATACTCTTCCTGCAGGCGTTCTTCGTACCGGCGGGCCGTCACCATGTCCTCGTACATCGATTGTAATACGTTACCGGATGGCATGGGTGCTCGTTCAAGTGACGCGACGGACAAAGAAATAGCTAGGGGCACTGAGAGCGGTGGCCAAAACAGTAGCTCGGTTCCGGCACCGGACCTTCACGGGACAGTGCGGCCTTGTTGAAATCCTCAAGCGGTGATGGGTTTCAGGAGTCGTGCTGAATAGAGGGCGCACGTTCATCGCGGAGAGTGACTCGGAGCCGTCCAATCTGATTGAACTGGACTACATAATGACAAAATCAGGATAAGAAGCTGCGTAGAACTGCTGGTGGAGTCACCAAGCGAGTCGCAAGGGAAGACTGTCCATCCCTCGCTGGCAGGTTACCACTGGCTTCCGAAGAAGCCCCCCTCGACGTTGGCGCGAACAATCTCGTCGCCTGTTCCACGACTACTGGGAACCAGTACCTCTACGACGGTCGGGAGTTGTTCGGACGGTTCCGCGAGACGACAGACGAAATCGCCCGCATACAGTCGAAACTCCGTGAGGGGCGCTACTCCTCGAAACGGATTCGACGGCTGTATCGACAGCGGACGAAGCGCCGTGACCACGCACAGAACGCGCTGGTACGCGACCTCGTTGAACGGCTGTACGACGAGGGTGTGGCGACGGTGTACGTGGGCGATTTGACCGACGTGCTGGAAACGCACTGGTCGGTCAGGGCGAACGAGAAGACGCACAACTTCTGGGCGTTCAAGAAGTTCATCCATCGTCTCGCGTGTGTCTGTGAGGAGTACGGCATCTATCTCGAAGCCGAGTCGGAAGTGTGGACGAGTCAAACGTGCCCCGAGTGTGGCGACCACGACGCGACGATTCGCCACGAGGATACGCTGACGTGTCCGTGTGGATTCGAGGGACACGCCGACCTCACGGCGTCAGAGACGTTCCTTCGAGAACACAGCGATTGCGAAATCAGGCCGATGGCACGGCCCGTGCGACTCGAGTGGGACGACCATGACTGGTCGGGGAAACCACACCCTCAAGAAAGTCCCAAAGAAGTGCGCACAAACCCGCAAGTTGCCTCCGTGGGTCGGTAGCCAAACCCCCAACGGAGGAATCCTCGCGCTTGAGCGCGGGGAGGATGTCAAGGAGTCATCTGCCCGTACGTGAACGCGGCCTACACTCGTGCGGACTACGTCCGCTGGGCGACGGATGTGACTGCCACCATGGTCGGAATCCCGCTCGTCACCGGCGTACCCATCGCCGCTGCCCTGACGGCGTCGTCCCGTCGGAGGCTGCAGAGTCAGGCACCCCAATCGTCAAATCCGGAGACACCCATGCTCTATGTAATGGAGAATTCGCGGACGCCAATCAACTCCGGCGAGGAAGCTGTGCTCGATCACCTCGAGCAGTACCTCGACGCAGCAGATGATGACGAGACCCTCACACGAGAGGACGCCGTTGCTCACCTTATCGACCAGGGCGTCGCGCGTGCCGACGCGCAAGCGCATATCGAGCAGCTGCTGTTGAAGGGCTATCTCTACGAAGTCGATGACAAACTGCGGTTGCCATCACGACCTTGATGTGGCTGGAGGTCCGCTGTTTCCCACGATAACTCTGTTCCACCCCATAAGTAATTGAAACCGCGTGCTGAATACAGAGTGGATTCAGTAGATCAGTCTTCCGAAATTAACAATCTTAGTCGACAGATGAGGTTGATGAATATAGATTTTCATTCATCCTCAATCTAGCTGTATATATACGAAAAGGTCTTACCTTGATTTGTGTATAGTTATCAATTGCCATGGTGGGGGGAGAGAAAGACACGAGCACGATAGAGCGGAGAACTCTTTTGAAGGCAGTCGGTACAGGGTCCGCAGCGGGCCTCGCCGGAATACCTGGCTACGTCGGGGCGAGACAGCAGGACTTCCCGAGCAGCGACATCGAGATGATAGTTCCGTGGGCCGCAGGCGGTGGCACCGACCGGACCGGCCGGCGACTCGCGTCACTGGCCGAGAACCACATGGATACCTCGTTCTTCGTCTCGAACGTGACCGGCGGAAGCGGGAGTGCTGGCTTCAGGCGGGCGGCGAACGCCGAACCGGACGGCCACACCGTCGGGGTGCTGACGGTCGAGATATGCACCATCTCGCACCTCGGTATCGCCGACCTCACGCCCGATGCGTTCGCCCCGGTCATGCAGTACAACTTCGACCCGGCGTCGCTGACCGTCCATCAGAACGCGCCGTACAGCACCATCGATGAATTCGTCTCCTACGCCGAGGAGAACCCGGGCGAGATCCGCATCTCCAACTCGGGTATCGGAGCAATCTGGCACCTCTCGGCCGCCCAGCTCGCACAGGAGGTTGGCATCGAGGTCGAACACATCGGCTACGACGGCGGCGCGCCAGCGACGCAGGCGGTCGTCAACGGCGAGGTCGAGGCGACGACTGCCAGTCCGGCGGAGGTCGCCCCGCAGGTTCAGGACGGCCCGCTCAACATGCTAGCGGTCTTCGGCGAGGAGCGAAGCGACCTGTTCCCCGACGTGCCGACGCTTCAGGAGCGGGACATCGACGTGACCATCGGCGCGTGGCGCGGTCTGGGCGTCCCCGCTGGAACGCCAGACGAGCGGGTGCAGGCACTCCACGACGCGTACAGGTCGGTCTACGAGTCCGACGAGTTCCAGAACTTCATGAACCAGAACGGGTTCGGGTTGGTATACCGCGATCCGCAGGAGTACGGCGAGTTCATGCAGAGCGAACTCGACCGGTTCGCTGGCATCGTCAACCAGCTCGGCCTCGGGTCTGGCGGGGACGGCGCGACGACAACGACGACTACGTCGTAACTCGCCCGTCGGCGGGGCGAACCACTCACAATGTCTCTTCAGATACGACACACAGACAAGGTGGCAGCGGTACTGTTAGTCGGCCTCGCGGTCGGGGTCTTCGTCGCCAGTCGGGACTTCCCGAGCGGATTCGGCAACTCACCCGGAGCGGCGTTCTTCCCGCGGCTCATCGTCTCGATAATCGCGCTCCTTGCAGGCGTCCTCTTCGTCTGGAGTGTCGTGTCGAGCGAGAACCGAACGTACGACGTTTCCGCGACCGACGCGGGACGGTTCGCGGTTCCGGTCGTGCTCCTCGTGGTGTACGTCGCGCTGATGCCGATTCTCGGATTCATCATCGACACGGTGGCGTTCCTGGTCGTGTTGACGCTCTACTCCGGAGTCGAGAGCTACTGGCGGTCGGGAGCACTCGCCGTCGGCCTCAGTCTCGCGCTCCACTACGCATTCGGTGAGTTCCTACACATCCCGCTCCCAGAGGGAAGTCTCGTGTCGGTAGCCAGATGGCTCCCATCGCTCCCGCTATCGGGGGTCGTGTAGATGAGCCTCGTCGGAAATCTGCTTCAAGGTGCCTCGCTCGTCTTCCAACCGTTCGCGCTGACCCTCATCGTTGCCGGCGTTCTCATCGGGATGACGATGGGGTCGCTTCCTGGCATGACCGCGACGATGACCGTAGCGGTGTTGGTCTCGTTCACGTTCGGGATGGAACCGGCCGAGGGAATGATGCTCCTGCTGGGCATCTACGGCGGGGCGCTCTACGCGGGTTCGATACCCGCCATCCTCATCCGGACGCCGGGCACGCCGAGCGCAGCCGCCACCGTCTTCGACGGCTTCCCGCTGGCCGAACGCGGGTTCGCGGGCCGTGCCATAGCCGTCGCCACCGTCGCGTCGTTCGTCGGGGGCGTGGTCAGCGTCGTCCTGCTGACCCTGCTGGCCCCCCAGATTGCCTCGGTCGCAATCCAGTTCGGTTCCGCCGAGTTCTTCGCGCTGGCAGTGTTCGGGCTAACCATCATCGCCAGCGTCAGCGGCGATTCGCTCGTCAAGGGTCTCATATCGGGCCTGATCGGGATGCTCCTGGCGACCGTCGGACTCGACCCGGTCCTCGCGTACCCCCGGTTCTCGTTCGGGTTCGAGCCGCTGGTCTCGGGAATCCAGTTCATCGCGGTGATGATTGGTCTGTTCGGTATCGGCGAGGGTCTGCTCCGATACCAGCGCGGTATCGGTAGTGAAGAGGTCTCACAGGAGTTGACGAACGTGATTCCCGACCGGGAGGACCTCACAGCCATCCGGAATGTCACCATCGGATCCAGCGTCGCGGGCGCGTTCATCGGTGCGATTCCGGGCGCCGGCGGCGACATCGCCTCGTTCGTGACGTACAACGAGGCGAAGCGGTGGCTCGGTGATGCGAAGTCGTCGTTCGGCGACGGCGACATCCGCGGGGTCGCGGCGGCCGAGTCGGGGAACAACGCCAGCACGGGCGGCGCGCTGATTCCGACGCTGACGCTGGGTATTCCCGGCGACTCCGTGACCGCTATCCTCATCGGCGCGCTGATGGTCCACGGAATCCGTCCCGGTCCGGGCCTGTTTCAGGACGAACCCGCGCTGGTCTACGCCATCTTCGTCGGGTTCTTCACAGTCTACGTCGTCATCCTCGTCCTCGGTCTCGTCGGCGCGCGCTACTGGGCACGGCTCATCGACTTCCCCGCGAAATACCTCTGGCCTGCGATACTCGTGCTTTCGCTAATCGGGGCGCTCGCGCTCCGCGGGAACTTGCTCGACATGTGGGTGGCCCTCGGTGCGGGCGTTCTGGGTTACGTGATGCGAATCGAAGACTACCCGCTCGCCCCCATGGTGCTCGGCCTCATTCTCGGCCCGATAGCCGAGGTGAACCTGCGTCGCTCCCTCAAACTCTCAGGCGGGTCGCTCGACATCTTCTACTCAGAACCGCTCACGCTCGTGATACTGATTCTCGCGGTCGTGTCGCTGCTCTTCCCGTTCGTGCAGGCATGGCGGCAACGAAGCGTAGAATCTACAGGCTGAGTAGGGCGAGTACCTCGGGGTCGTTCGAGAGAGCTTCGCTCTCTCGTGATGACGAGACGCCGTCGGCTG
The DNA here is from genome assembly GCF_050954125.1 of Halomicrococcus pelagicus. Classification (NCBI taxonomy): domain Archaea; kingdom Methanobacteriati; phylum Methanobacteriota; class Halobacteria; order Halobacteriales; family Haladaptataceae; genus Halomicrococcus; species Halomicrococcus pelagicus. The sequence goes on from NZ_JBPBWC010000026.1 coordinate 54,001, forward strand.
ATGAACTAGCGTGGATAAGAACAACACTTGCAATTGTGCTATCACTCAATACCGGGGGATGGTTCGGGGTGGTGAAGAATTCGGGGACTACGAGCCAATTCGTTCGAGTGCCCCAATCGGACTGATCGTCACTGATCAGTTCGGAGTCGCTTCCGTTCGGCTTTCGTGCTGTACTCGTCGACGGCCGGTTGCTGGTCTCCCGGATAGAGGAGACACCGCACCGAGTGTCCCGGCGCGACCTCCACGAGGTCGGGATGAACCTTATCGCAGGCGTCGAATCGCTTGTGGCAGCGCGGGTTGAACGGACAGCCGCTCGGCGGATTCGCGGGATCGGGTGGTTCGCCTTCGATGTCGATCTCGCGCGGCTTGAGTGCTTGTTCGTCGGATTCGACGACGGGAATCGCCGATAGAAGTTGCTCCGTATAGGGATTCAATGGGTTCTCGAACAACGTTTGGCTCTCGGCAATTTCCATGAACTTGCCGAGGTACATCACGCCGATTCGGTCGGCGATGTTCTTCACGAGACTCAGATCGTGACTGATAACGAGGTACGTCAGGTCGAGTTCGTCCTGAAGGTCTTCGAGGAGCGAGATGACCTTCGCTTGTACGCTCACGTCGAGTGCGCTCGTCGGCTCGTCGAGGACCACGAGCTTCGGATTGAGGACGAGCGCCCGGGCGATTGCGACGCGCTGCTTTTGACCGCCCGACAAGCCACCGGGATACCGTCGTTTGAACTCGATCGGGAGATCGACCTGGACGAGTGCATCGTTGACGCGCTCCAGTCGTTCCTGCTTGGACCCGATTCCGTGGACTTTGAGCGGGTCGGCGACGATGGCGCCGACTCGTCGGCGAGGATTCAGTGACGATGTCGGATCCTGATAGACGACCTGGAGGTTTCGGCGGACGGGTTTGAGGTCTCGGTTGGAGAGCGTGGAGATGTCCCGGCCGTCGAAGACGATCCGGCCGTCCGTCGGATTCAACAACCGGGCGACGGTCTTCGCGAGCGTCGTCTTGCCACAACCGCTCTCACCGACGACGGCGAACGTCTCGCCCGCCCGCAAGTCGAAACTGACGCCGTCGACCGCCCGGACTCGCTGCTGGGACCCGCCGAACCACCCCGATGATACGTGAAAGTACTTCTTCAATGCTCGGACCTGCAGGAGCGCGTCAGTCGGGTCACGGCGCTCGTCAAAACCGGCAGTCGCCGTCTCATTCGCAGTCATCGTGACCGGTCCTCCTGGCTGTACGCTTCGGGCGAGACGTCGGTCGGCTCGGCGTCCGTGTTGGGACGGTCGTCGCGGTCCGATTCGGTCGGGCGACCGTATTCGACCTCCGTGTCGCTGATCGACAGCGCCGTGTCGAGGCTCATCCCGTCCTCGTAGAGGTAGCAGGCGACGTCGTGGTCGTTCTCCCCGACGGTGAAGCGATCGGGCGGATCGACGTCGCACGTTCCGGCCATGTACGCGGGACACCGCGGATGGAACCGACAGCCGGACGGCGGCTCCGTGTAGTCCGGAATCTGGCCGGGGATTCCGGCGCTGTCGAAGGTCGTGAGCTTCGGGATGCTGTCGATGAGCCCGGTCGTGTACGGATGCAGAGGGGCGTCGAACAGCTCTTCGGTCCGGCCAGCCTCGGCGATGGTCCCCGCATACATGACGTAGATGCGGTCGGCCAGTTTGCGAGCGACGCCCAGGTTGTGCGTGATGTACAGCATCGAGAGGTTTTGTTTTGCGACGCGTTCGGAGAGCAACTCTAGGATTTGCTCTTGGACCGTGACGTCGAGTGCGGTCGTCGGTTCGTCGGCGATGATAAACTGCGGGTCGTTGAGCAACGCCATCGCGATCAGGACGCGCTGGCGCATGCCGCCGGAGAGTTCGACCGGGTATCTGTCGAGGATTCCCTCTGCGTCCGGTATCTGGAGCCGTTCGAGCATCTGCACGCAGCGGTCTCGAATCTCGTCGTCGTCGGCCCCGGGCCCACGGCCGAGATACTCCTTGAGTAGCGTCCACCAGCTGACGTCCTCCCGGCCGTGATAGGTGATTACGTCCGCCATCATCGAGCCGACGGTGAACACGGGACTGAGGTGCGTCATCGGGTCCTGAAACACCATGCTCATCTCGTCGGCTCGAACGCGATTGTGGCGGTCCGGGTCTCTCAGGAGTTCGGTTCCCGCGTAGCGAACCGACCCGTCGACGATTTCGCCGGGTGGCTGTGGCAACATTCCCATGATCGTCTCTGCGGTGACGCTCTTCCCGCAGCCGGTTTCCCCGACGAGCGCCACCGTCTCGCCGTCGTGGACTGTTAAGTCGACCGCGTCGAGCACTCGCTGGCGGCCCTCGTACGTCTCGAAGTGGACGGTGAGATCGGAGACGTCCAGCAACGGTGCGTCGTCCGCCATCATTCCACCTCCACGTCGAACATGTCCCGGAGGCCGTCGCCGAGGAAGTTGAACCCGAGGACCGCGAGGAATATCGCCAGTCCCGGGAACGTGGAGTACCACCAGTAAGCGGGGAGGAACTCCCGACCTTGGGCGGTCATCGTCCCCCACTCCGGCGTCGGTGGCTGCGCACCCAGTCCGAGGAATCCCAGCGCCGACCCGACGAGAATCGCGTACCCCATGTCGAGGCTGAACTTCACGGTGACCGGCGCGAGGATGTTCGGGAGGATGTCCCGGGAGAGGATTCGCGGGGTGCTCGCGCCGATTCCGCGGCTCGCTTCGACGAACGTCTCTTCGCGGACCGACAGTACCTCACCGTACACCAGCCGTGCGTACCACGGCCACCAGACGACCGCGATCGCGATCATCGCGTTCGTCAAGGTCGGCTGGAGTGCCACGCTGACGGCCAGCGCCAGCACGAGCGGTGGAATCGAGAGGAAGACATCCGTTACGCGCATCAACACGAGGCCAGTTCGTCCCCCGAGGTAGCCCGCGAACAACCCGATAGGGACGCCGATGGCGATCGCGATCGAGAGGACGACGAGGCCGAGGGTCAGCGAGATGCGCGTCCCGAAGATGACGCGGGACAGGATGTCCCGGCCGACCTGGTCGGTGCCCATCGGATGGTCGAGACTCGGCGGCTGGAACGACTGGGAGAAGTGGACGGCCGGTTGCCCCTGATAGCCCGCGTCCGCGGGATACGGGGCGATGTACGGCGCGAACACGGCGAGGGCGACGAACGCGAAGATCACCGCGAGCCCGAGGATCGACATCGGGTTCTGGCGGAAGCGGTACACGACACGGTCCGCCTTGTCGAATCGGTCTCGGAGTCGTTCGATGCGTGTCGTTGCTGCCGATAGAAGATCGATGCCTGTGCGTGTCATAGTTCCTCACTGAAGCGGACGCGCGGGTCCAGATATCCGTACAGGACGTCCACGAGGAAGTTCGCGAGGAGGAATGCGACCCCGATGACCAGCGTCACCCCCACGATGGCGTTGATGTCCTTTTGCAGGATCGCTCTGACGCCATAGGCCGACATTCCTGGCCAGCCGAAGACGATCTCGACGAGGAACGCCCCCCCGATGAGGAACCCGTAATCGAGTCCGATAATGGTCAGCGTGGACGTGAACGACCGTTTCAGGATGTACTTGTACGCGATGAACTTCTTGGGAATGCTGTGGACCCGCAATCCCTCGATGTAATCTTTGTTGAACTCCTCGAGGAAGCTTGAGCGCGTGATTCGCGCGATGTCGGCCATCGGTGCAAGCGACAGCGTCAGTGCTGGCAAGAACAGATGCCAGGCGACGTTCACAAACGCGTCGGGATTGAGCGTCATGACGCTGTCGACGAGGTAGAGCCCGGTGATGCGCTGTAACTCGACGTCCCCGATGCGGCCGGTCGCCGGGAACCAACTGAGCCCAAACGCGAAGATTACTTGCAGGACAATCGCGGACCAGAAGCGAGGGAGCGACACACCGAAGAACGCGAAGCTCCGGCTGGCGTTGTCGGGCCACTCGTCTTTGTGTTGGCCAGCAACGACGCCGAGTGGAACGCCGAACACGATGGCGATCAGCATCCCGACCGTGGTCAACTCGACCGTTGCGGGGAGGAATTGTGCGATGTCGGTTGCAACGTTGTTGTTCGTCACGAGCGACTGGCCCATGTCCCCTCTGAGCAACCCGGTCATGTACTCGACGTACTGCGTCCAAAGCGGCTGGTCGAGTCCCATCTGTCGGCGCAACTGCGCGACCGCTTCGTCGGTCGCACGTGGCCCCAACGCGAGCCGCGCTGGCTTGCCGGGTATCACTCGCGCGATGACGAAGATGAGGACTGAAACGCCGAAGAACACGGGAATCGTCGATAGCGCGCGACGCAATAGGTAGCGACGGTAGTTCATGCTATTCTCTGTATACGGCCCCCGGAAGGGGGCGGTGGCGAGCTACTGACTCTCCGTGTAGCGTTCGAACTGGTGCGTGTAGCCGTTGATGCCGTTGTTCGTGAAGCCGTTCACCCGGTTGTTGAACGCCCATCGTGAGACGTCATTACAGACGAACAAGGCAGCTGCATCCTCGGCGAGAATCTGCTGAACCTCCGTGTAGGCTTGCTCGCGCGTCTGATCGTCGAGCGTGGTTCGTGCTTGTGTGAGCAGTTCGTCGACCTGGTCGTTCTCGTACTTCGAGCCGTTGTTGTACGTGTTCGTGTTGCTGCTGTGCCACATGTTGTATAGGAGAGCATCCGGGTCCGCGTACTGGATGAGGCTCCACAAGGGGAACATCTGTGGCGACGACTGGATGTTCGACGACTGCGAGACGATACTCGTCCACGGAGCTTTCCTGACCTCGAAGTCGATGTCGAGGGGATTGTAGTTCGACTGCATCAGCAGTCCGAGGTTCCGCTCGGTGGTGAGCCCCGACACGTACGTGTACGTAACCGAGATATCGTTCGGGTTGTAGTCGGACTGCTGGAGTTGCTGGCGCGCCTGCTCCATGTTCTGGGTGTACGACGGAATGTCGTCGGTGGAGTACTGCATCGCCGATGGCAGCGGGCCGACCATCTTCTCGGCACCGACGAAGACGTCGCTGAGCGCCGTGTCGTAGTCCAACGCGTACGCGAGCGCTTTCCTGACGTTGATATCGTCCAGCGGTTCGACCTGGGTGTTCATGAACACGAAGAATGGCGCGAACGTCACTTCGGTGCTCACCGAGATGTTCGAGTTGTTACCCAGCTGTTGGTAGGTGTCAACCGAGAGCCAGCCGTCGGTCATGTCCGCTTGGCCGTTACTCATCATCCCGGTTATCGTCGACACCTCCATCTGGAGTTGGGCGACGACGCGTTCGTAGGTGTTCCCATCGGGCCACTGTCCCCACCAGTCGCCGTGTTTGTTCATGACGATGCGCTGGCCCGTTTGATGATTTTGCAGCGAGTAGGGGCCACTTCCGGCGTCGTTCTGCTCGAGCCATTGCGTGCCGTAGTCGCCGTGGTCGCCAAAATCACCGTCCTGCTCGTTGGCCGTGACCTGATTTCGGTTCACGACGAACATCCAGGGGAGTGTGGAGACGAACGGCGCATACACCTTCTGGAGCGAGAGTTCTACCGTCGTTTCGTCGACGGCGGTGGCGCTATCCGGGGTGAGGACGCCGTCCCACATCCAGGATGGGCCGCGTTGCATTCGCATCATCCGCTCGACTGAGAAGACGACGTCTTCTGCCGTGACGGGGTCGCCGTTGTGGAATTGTGCGTCGTCTTGGAGGTTGAGTGTGTAGGTTTTGCCGTCGTCGCTGACTTGCCAGTCTTGTGCGAGTCCTGGTTCGACTTCCGGCGGGAAGGAGTTGCTGTAGCCTGCGAGGCCATCGTACAGCGTGTGGCTGATGATGCCTTCGAGTTCGTCGCCGGACTTCATTGGGTCGATGGAACTCGGTGCGACGATGGTCGCGTACACGAGGTCGGTACCCGATTGGTCGGATTGCTGTGCGAGTGTGTTCGTGTCGTTCGAGCCGTATGCTCCTACGTGCCCACTGAATAGCGTCGCCGCCCCCACTGCGCCGCTTGTCTTGAGGAACTTTCGTCTCTCCCAGTCACCCTTGGTTTGGGGTGGCATACCACAATCTCCTTCGATGAATGATTATTTATTTCTTTGCACCAGTACCACCCAGGACGTTGAAAATAGTAAGTTAATGGCGGATGATTCGGCTATTTATTAAGCTATTCACGACCGAATTGTTATGGTCTATTCCCCGAATCGGTTCCTTTCGCCGAAGCGGAGCGAGGTAGGAACTCAACTTTATATACGTCGACGAAGTCACTAGTGCGGGGTATGATACCACATGACGGAACGACTGGCGGTCGATATTGGCGGCACGTTCGTCGACGCCATCACCTACGACCGCGAGACGACCGACATCGCACTCGAAAAAGCACCGACCACGCCAAACGCGCCGACGGACGGCGTCCTCGATTCGATCGATAAAGTCGACGCCACCATCCCCGAGACGGAAGCGTTCGTCCACGGAACCACCCTCGGCATCAACGCGCTTCTCGAACGGAACGGCGCGAAAACCGGCATCATCACGAACGAAGGATTCCGAGACATCCACGAAATCGGCCGAACGAACGTCGCACGCGACGCGATGTACGACATCCAGTACGAGAAACCCGAACTATTGGTTCCGCGGCGGCGAACCGTCGGCGTCCCCGGACGAATCGACGCCGACGGCGACGTCAAAGAACAGCTCGACGAACAAGCCGTCCTCGACGCCGCAGACCACCTCTTCGACGACCACAGCGTCGACGCCATCGCCGTCACGTTCCTCCACTCCTACCGCAATCCAGCCCACGAAACCCGCGCACAGGATCTGATTCGCGACGCCTACCCCGACCGGAGCGTCTCGATATCGAGTGACATCACACGCGAGTACCGCGAATACGAACGCACGAGCACGGCCGTCCTCGACGCCTACATCAAACCAATCTTCGAATCGTACGTCGACGACCTCGACGCCGCCCTCACCGACGAAGCGTTCGACGGTTCCTTCTTCATCACCCGCTCGGGCGGGGGAACGCTCACGGCCGACAGCGCGAAAACTGCGCCCGTCCACACCATCCTATCGGGACCAGCAGGCGGGCTGATCGGGGCGGCCTCCGTCGGCGACGCCACGAACCGGGATAACCTCATCGCCGTCGACATGGGCGGCACCAGCCTCGACGCCTGCGTCGTCGAAAACGGCACGCCCGCCGTCGAGTACGAGGCCGAACTCGAACACGTCCCGATGATGATTCCCGTCTACGATATCCGAACCATCGGGGCCGGCGGCGGCAGCATCGCGTGGCTCGACGGTGACCTCCTCAAAGTCGGCCCACAGAGCGCCGGCGCAGACCCCGGCCCGATCTGCTACGGGCGCGGCGGAACCGACCCGACGGTGACCGACGCCGCGCTCGCACTCGGCTATCTCGACCCCGAGTACTTCCTCGGCGGCGAGATGGATCTTTCCGCAGACGAGGCGCTCGCCGGCATCCGTGACCAGATCGCCGACCCACTCGATACGTCCACGACCGACGCAAGCGAAGGTATCTTCCAGGTGACGCTCGCGAACACCATCGGCGCGATCCGCGAGATAACCGTCGAAAAAGGCCTCGACCCCCGCGACTTCACCATGCTCTCGTACGGCGGTGCCGGCTCCATGTTCGTCCCCTTGCTCGCACGCGAGATGGGCGTCCAAGAAGTCATGATTCCGCGCGCTCCGTCGGTCTTCTCAGCGTGGGGAATGTTGATGGCCGACGTCGTCTCAGACGTCGCACGGACACACACCGCCGTCCTCGACGACCTCGCCGAACAGGCGGCCGACGACATCTTCGCCGACCTCGAAGCCGAGGCCGCGGAGACGCTCGACGCCGAGGGCTACGACCCCGAACGCCAGCGCTTCGAACGGTACGTCGAGATGCGGTACTTCGGCCAGGAACACACCGTCGAAGTTCCGGCCGACGACCTCGAGTCAGTCGCCGACCTCGGCGAGCGATTCGAACGCCAGCACGACAGCCGGTACGGCCACACCATGGACGACCCCCCGCAAGTCGTCCACTTCCGCGTTCGCGCCATCGGCGAGAACGACAAACCAGCACTCGAGCCAGTCGACGCATCGTCGAGCGGTGACCTCTCACCGGCTGACACCCGGGAGGCGTACTGTTTCGCACGCGAATCCGAAACGTCGTTCGACATCTACGACCGCGACCAGTTCGCGCCGGGCGACCGAATCGACGGCCCGGCGGTCGTCCAGGAACCGACGACAACCGTCGTCTTCCATTCCGACCAGACGGCCAAGGTCGACGACTACGGCCACATCATCATCCACCAGGAGGCAGAACAATGAGCGACACCGGACCGGACGCGGACGTGACAGAGACAGCCGTGGACGCCGCGACCGTCGAGGTCGTGCGCAAATACCTCACCTCAGCTGCCACCGAAATGCAACGGACCCTGATCAGGACCGCCTACAACACCATCATCTACGAGATCCTCGACTTCGGCATCTCGCTGTACGACGCCGAGACGAACCTGATCGCGGATTCGCCGGGACTCCCCGTGTTCCTCGGCGCGAACGACTACGGCCTCCGCAAGAGCGTCGACCACGTCGGCGAGCAGAACCTGAACCCGGGCGACATCGTCCTCGTGAACTATCCGTACTGGAGTTCGACCCACACGCTCGACGTGCTCGTGTTCATGCCCGTTTTCTACGACGACGAACTCATCGGCTACGCGACGAGTCGCGCCCACTGGCTGGACCTCGGCGCGAAAGACTCCGGGTACGTGCTCGATTCGACCGACATCCATCAGGAAGGGATGATCTTCCCAGGGACGAAGGTCTACAAGAACGGCGAGCCCGACGAGGAGATCCACGACCTCATCCGGTTCAACTCGCGGATTCCTGACAAAGTCATCGGCGACCTCAACGCCCAGGTCGCGGCGCTCCGAACGGGCGCAACTCGCCTCCAGGAACTCTACGAGAAGTACGGAACGGACGTCGTCGAATCATGCATCGAGACGATCATCACCCACGGCGAGCGTTCGGCGCGCGATGCCGTCCGAGCGCTTCCCGACGGGTCGTGGACCGGCGTCGACTACGCCGACGGAATCTACCGCGAGGAAGACGACCTCATTCGGCTCGAAGCCGAGGTGACGATCGACGGGGATTCGTTCACCGTGGATTTCTCCGGGTCGTCCGACCAGGTAGACGAACCGCTCAACATCCCGATCGGGATGACCCAATCGATCTCGAAGCTGTGTTTCAAGACGGTGACGACGCCTGACGAGGACTCGAACGCCGGTCAGTACGAACCGCTCGACGTCTACGCTCCGGAGGGCAACCTCTACAACGCGACGTATCCCGCGCCGACGTTCACCATCTGGCCGGGACTACTCGGTATCAACGTCATCTACGAAGCGCTCGCGAAGGCGCTCCCCGAGCAGGTGCCGGCGAGTTCGGGCGGGGACGTCTGCGACATCATGCTGTACGGCGAGCACCCCGAGACGGGCCGCCAGTTCGTCGAAGCGAACAACGAGGGCGTCGGCTGGGGTGGGTCTGCTGACCACGACGGCCAGAACGCGCTCATGCACATGAGCGAGACGATGGTTCGGAACATCCCCATCGAAGTGTTCGAGAACAAAGCTCCCATCGAGTTCGACCGGCTCACGTTGCGCCAAGACTCTGGGGGTGCGGGGAAGCATCGCGGTGGGCTCGGCATCCAGCGCGACTTCCGTTTCACGCACCCCGTCGGTGCGCTCTCGATTGTCCAGAAAACGAAGACGGAGGGATGGGGACTGGCGGGCGGTCACCCCGGGGCGCGCAACGTCGTCGCGCTCGATCTTGCGGACGACTGGCACGACCGGGTGGAGGTATTGGTCGACAACGACGACCTCTACGTCGACGAAGGCGATGACGACGTAGACCAAGGCGACCGCAAGTACGCGGGGATGTTCCGCGGGACGTTCCAGCCGGGTGAGGTCATCTCGAATCGGTCGGGCGGTGGCGGCGGCTACGGTGACCCGTACGAGCGCGACCCGGAGGCGGTCCGTGAAGACGTCCTCGACGGGTACGTCTCGCGAGAGGCGGCACGCGCCGAGTACGGTGTCGCGTTGACCGACGAGGACGAAATCGACCGGGACGAAACGGAGAATCTGCGGAGACGGATCGATGAGTGACGCCGAATCCCTGTTCGAGACACGGCTTCGGGCGTGTCGACAGCGTCTCGCCGACCGAGGGATCGACGGGGTCGTGCTCTTTCCGAGTCCGAACCTCTACTACGTCTCTGGGTTCCGTGAGGAGCCGAGCGAACGCCATCTGTTCCTTATCGTCTCCCGCGACGACGCCGCGTTCGTCGCACCGGCGATGTACGACGACCAGATTCGGGCGGCGTCCCAAATCGAGGACTGCCGGACGTGGCAGGACGGGGAGGATCCGATGGCGGTCGTCTCCGACATCGTGGCCGACTTCGGGCTCGCCGATGGGACGGTCCTGCTCGACGACCGGCTGTGGGCGCAGTTCACTCTCGACGTCCAGTCGGCGTTTCCGTCGCTATCGTTCGGGCTGGCGAGTGAGGTGTTCGACGCGTTGCGGATGCGGAAAGACGAGTACGAACTCGGCCGGCTGCGGGACGCTGCCCGTCTCTCGGACCGGGTGAGCGAGGTGATTCGCCAGCTCGGACCGGACGCTATCGGCATGACTGAACGCGAACTCGCCATCGAAATCCGCCGTCGGTTGGTTGCCGAGGGTGCCGACGACGTGTCGTTCGAGACGATCGTCGGATCGGGGCCGAACGGCGCGCAGCCGCACTATCGGCACGGCGACCGCGAGATCGAGCGCGGCGATCCGGTCGTGCTGGACTTCGGTGGCGTGTTGGACGGGTATCCCGGTGATCAGACGCGGACGGTAGTGTTCGCTGGTGATCCGCCGGCGGGGTTCGAAGAGGCGTACGAGGCCGTGCTGGCGGCGTTTGAAGCTGGCGTCGACGCTGTCGAACCCGGCGTGCAGGCACAGGCGGTCGATCGGGCGGCGCGGGGTGTGCTCGAGGAGCGGGGGTTCGGCGACCAGTTCCTCCATCGAACCGGCCACGGAATCGGGCTCGAAGTGCACGAGGCACCCTACATCGTGGAGGGGAACGAGACCGAACTGGCGCCGGGGATGGCGTTCAGCGTCGAACCGGGCGTGTATGTGGCGGACGAGTTCGGCGTGCGCATCGAGGATATCGTGGTAGTGACCGAGGCGGGCTGTGAGCGACTCAACGATTCGTCGAAGTCGTGGCGGGCGCGCTGACGGTGGGACCGTGGTTGCGTCGGGACTGGTGGCTCGCTCCTCGGGCAGTTCGGTGTGCTTTTCGTTCGTGTTATCGCATGTTTGTCTACGATTTTCTCCCTTCTGTGTTCGTTTAGTTCGTGAGACGGCGTTTTTGGCTACGAAAAGTTTAACCTCGCCCTCGTTGGCATGGGATAGCATGGCAGACAATGGTGCGCGGGTAGCAGTCGACATCGGTGGAACCTTCACCGACTTCGTCGCTGCCCGCGACGGCCAGCTCGAACTCACCAAAGCGTCGACGACCCCGGACGACTTCGCCGACGGCGTCCTCGAAACGCTCGAAAAGAGCAGCCTCGACCCGACCGACGCCCAGCAGTTCGTCCATGGAACGACGGTCGTCATCAACGCCATCACCGAACGCGACGGCGTCGACTGCGCGCTCATCACGACCGACGGCTTCCGCGACGTCCTCGACATCACGCGCGCGAACCGCCCCGGCATGTTCGACTTCCGGTATCAGAAACCGGAACCGTTCGTCCCACGCCGACACCGGTGGGAAGTTGCCGAACGAATCGACCAGGCCGGCTCCGTCCTCACAGACCTCGACGAAGCCGACGTCCGCGCCGCAGTCGAGGACATCAAAAAAGCAGGCATCGACACCATCGCTGTCTCGTACGTCAACGCCTACAGCAACCCCGAACACGAACGTCGCACGAAAACGATCATCGCCGAGGAGTACCCCGACGCCTACGTCACCCTGTCGCACGAACTCACCCAGGAATACCGCGAATACGAGCGCACGAACACCGCGGTCCTCAACTCGTACGTCCGCCCAATCGCAGACGCCTACCTCGAATCACTCGAAGGCAGCCTCGACGACCGCGGACTCACCGCCAGCAAGTATGCGATGAAGAGCAACGCAGGCACTAGCGGGTTCGAACACGCCAAACGAACGCCGGTCGAGATGGTCGAGAGCGGGCCGGTCGGCGGCGTGTTCGGCGCCGCACACCTCGGCAACCGTATCGGCGAACGGAACGTCATCAGCTTCGACATGGGCGGCACGACGGCCAAGACCTCGCTGATCGAGGACGGCGAGGTGGACATCGAGACCGACTACTGGCTCGAGAGCACCCCGAACTGGGAGGGCTATCCGCTCAAAATCCCTGTCGTCGACATCATCGAGATCGGCGCCGGCGGCGGCAGCATCGGCTGGATCGACCAGGGTGGCTCGATCAAGGTCGGGCCGAAGAGCGCCGGGGCCGACCCTGGCCCCGCCTGTTACGGACGCGGCGGGACCGACCCCACCGTAACCGACGCGAACCTCCTCACCGGCCGTCTCAATCCGGAGTACTTCCTCGGCGGCGAGATGCCCCTCGACGTCGACGAGGCGCGCGCCGCACTCGAACCAATCGCCGACGCGTTCGGCGTCGACGAACACGAGGCCGCACACGGCATCCTGCGCGTCGTCGATTCGAACATGACGAACGCACTCAAGCAGGTGAGCATCCGCCGCGGACACGATCCCCGCGATTTCGTCCTGGTCGCGAGCGGCGGCGCGGGACCGCTCCACGCCGCGACGCTCGGTCGTCGGCTCGGCGTCAAAGAGATCGTCGTTCCGCGCGCGCCCGGACAGTTCTCCGCGTGGGGGATGCTGATGACCGACCTACGGAAAGATTACGTCCGGACCGACGTGATGGCGTTCGGTCCCGCCACGGCCGTCACCGTCGACGACCGGTTCGCCGAGTTGACCGAGCAAGCCCGGGCGGCGTTCGATGCCGAAGGAGTCGACCCCGAGGAACTCGAACTCGCGCGGAGCGCCGACCTCCGGTACGCTGGCCAGGAACACACGGTCACCACGCCCCTGCAGGACGACCACGACGGGATCGACGACCGGACGATGACGGCGACGCTCGAGCGGTTCCACGAACTGCACGAGAAGACGTACAATTTCCACCTCGACGACCCCGCGGAAGTCGTCAACCTTCGGTTGACGGCGACAGCGGCAGTCCCGCGGCCAAGCATCGAGCCGGTCGATCGAACCGGCAGCGTCGACGACGCCCACAAAGAAACGCGGCTGGTCGATTACGGCGCGGACGGCGAACACGACGCGCGCGTCTACGAGCGCGACCGACTGCCGGTCGAGGCGGCCATCGACGGCCCGGCGATTGTCGAAGAACCGGCCTGTACGACGCTCGTCCATCCGGATCAGCGCGTGACCGTCGACGACTACGGTACCCTCCATCTCACCGAGGCGTAACCATGTCAGAAACCACACCATCAGACGTCGAAACCGACATCGACCCCTTCACGCGGGAAGTGATCGCGAACGCCCTGCAGAGCGCGGCCGAAGAGATGTTCATCAATCTCGGCCGGACCGCCAAATCAAGCGTCATCTACGAGACGCTCGACTACGCCTGCGGCCTCGTCGACCCCGACGGGAACGTCGTCGCGCAAGCGAACGGCGTTCCGGGGTTCCTCGGGACGCTCAAGTACGGCGTCGAGGACGTCGTCGACAAGTACGGCACGGACGGGTTTGAACCGGGCGACGTCGTGCTGGTCAACGATTACTCCGGGGGGACGCATCTGAACGACGTCGCGATGGTCGCTCCGGTGTTCGCCGGCGACGACATCGTCCTGTTCACGGCGTCGAAGGCGCATTGGACCGACATCGGTGGGAAAGACCCGGGGTCGTGGACGACCGACGCGACCAGCGTCTTCCAGGAAGGGCTGCAGCTCCCAATGGTCAAACTGTACGAAGGCGGTGCTATCAACCAGCACGTGCGCGACATCATCGAGGCAAACACGCGGATGCCGGCGATGACGCTCGGCGACATGCAGGCCCAAGAAGCCTCGATGGACGTCGCGGCCGACCGCGTCGGCGAGGTCATCGACAAGTACGGCAAGGCGACGGTCCTCCAGGCGATGGTCGAGTACCTTGAGTGGGGCGAACAACTCGTTCGCGAGGAGGTCGAGGCGCTGCCGAATGGAACGTATACGGCAACCGACGCTATCGATGACGACGGCATCACCGACGAGCCAATTCACGTCGAAGTCACCGTGACGATTACCGACGATGCGGTCGAGGTCGATTTCACCGGGAGCGACGAAGCGGCGACCGGCCCCATCAATTCGCCCTACGCGGCGACGGCCAGCATGGTAAGAGCGTTCTTTCAGGCGCTCACCCTTCCCGACGCGAACACCAACGAGGGCTTTTTCGCCCCCCTCGAACTCACCGTGCCCGAAGGGACGGTGTTCAACGCGACCAAGCCTGCGGCGATCGGGACGGACTGGGAGTCGTCGACGATGGCGGCCGACCTGCCCTGGCAGGCGCTCGCGCCGCACGTTCCGGAGAAGCTGGCCGCCGGCCACTTCATGAGCGTGTGTGCGACCATCGTCGGCGGCCACGATGACCGCCACGACGAGGACTTCCTCGTCATCGAACCGCAACCCGGTGGTTGGGGCGCGAGCGACGGACGCGACGGCGCGGACGTGTTGGTCTGCGTCGGCGACGGCGACACCCTCGAGATGCCGGTGGAAGTCATGGAGACGCGATTCCCACTCCTGTTCGACCAGTTCCGACTCAACACCCCACAGGAGACCGGTCACGGCGAGTACCGCGGCGGCAGCGGGCTCGTCCAGGACTACACGGTGTACAACGAGAGCGGTGCCTTCCTGACTGCGTCGTTCGGCCGGTCGAAGCATCCACCGTGGGGCGTGAACGGCGGCCAGGACGGCAACGGCAACCACATCGAGATCGTCGCCGCCGACGGTACCAGTGAACGCCACAACAAGGTCACCACCTACGACCTCGCCGACGGCGAAACGGCACGTCTCGTCACCAGCAGCGGTGGCGGCTACGGAGACCCGCTCGACCGAGACCCCGAGCGGGTGCTGGACGACTACCGCGACGACTACGTCACCGCCGACATCGCCCGCGAGGTGTACGGCGTCGTCATCAACGAGGACGACCAGACCGTCGACCATGCAGCCACCGCGAGTCTGCGAGAGGCCCGTCGATGACTCACGTAGACGTCGTTGATCTCTCGGAGAAATGGCCCGACAGCGCCGGAACGCCGTTGCCGCTCGTTCGACTCGAGGATCCGCGGCTCGAAACGGGAAGTTACCTCATCGAACCCGGCGAGCGCGTCCCTGAGACGGGCACCACGCGCCACGACGGCGACGAACTCTCGGTCGTGCTCTCGGGGACCGTCGTCTTGGGCGTCGACGGTGCGACGTCCACGGTCGGGCCGGAGACGCTGATACACATCCCAGCGGGCGTCGACCATTTCAGCGAAAACCGGGGTAACGAGCCAGTGCGGCTCCTCTACACAATCCTCGGTGAACTATAAGTGATCGGAACAGTCGGCTGTCGTCCGTCCCTCTTGGTTCGATCGAGCTGTAACATTTTCACCAGATAACAGCTTCCTCGACTATTTGAGCGACACGCTAAACCAAAGTGCCAACAGCGGATTCTGACGGTCGTTCACGCATCGTACGCGCTCCCAGCGGCGATTAAAAAGCCAATCATAGCCGTGACCATAGCGACCGCTCCAATTCCGACGGCACCTATTTGGAAGAGATCGCCTTCGAGTCGATTGGCGGTGAGTAACAAGAAAACCGCAGTTATGGCGCCGATTAGCGCCAACGTGCGACCGAACCGACCAAGATCGATACCCGGTTCGCTAGACACGGTTGAGTACCTCACGAAGTACGCCATTATACTCCTCATCGGTCGCGGCGTTACCGAGTGAGTGGATCGACTGGCAGATCCACATCCCTGCAGTGAAGCTGATGAACGCGACCATGGAGATCACTCCCACCTCTCCTTCGACAAACAGTCCCGAGACGACCGCACCGATAAATCCGAGCCCCATAATAACATGTGTGATAATTGAACGGAGGCCGAAGTCGGCGAGTCGCACGGAAAGGCGTGCTCCAACAGGCATGTCTCAAATGTAGACTGCAATATATTTATGCTCTTCCAACAGGGGTTGTGTGTTGGATACATCCCGTCCATCTTTAAACAGCGAGAGAATCCTGCCGTTCACAGTGGGCGAGGATTCAGTCTTCAGCGTAATGCAAAGTGGAGCCTCCGGCCTCAAGGAGCGAGCGAAGCGAGCGAGTAGGCCGGAGAGGAACCCGACACGGTACTACACCAGC
>NZ_JBPBWC010000027.1:0-48162 GCF_050954125.1 Halomicrococcus pelagicus
GGCTGCCTTCGGGGACGCACGAACGGCGTGCTCTCCCACGAAGGAATCCTCGCGCTTCAGTGCGGGGAGGATGTCAATCCAGCTGTGGCTGTATGTTCCGATTTACGCGGAACACGTTCTCTGGATCGTACTTCTCCTTGATCTCGGTGAGACGGTCGTAGTTGTCGCCGTAGGTCGTTTCAATACGCTCGTGCTCCTCGTCGGCGGTTTGGAAGTTGATGTAGTTGCCGCCAGTCGAGTAGGACCGGAGCTGTTCCCATACATCGCGGACCCACTCACGATACTGGTCTCCCTTGGAGTCGTCGGGCTCCCACATGGCCAATGGGAATAACGCGAACCGGGCGTCGCGATTATTGACAGCCCCATCATCTAAGTCGTGTTCATTGAGGGCCCCGGCGATGTGCATGATAACCATCTCGCCCGGGGCAGGGCTCTCTGTGAATCGGTCCCGCATCGTCGATAGCAGGTCGTCGCTCAACTTGGGGGCGAATTCGGACTTCATGTAGTAGTGCTTGCCCTTGGGGAGGATCGCGTCGAAAAGCGACTGCATCCCTGTATAGGGCCGCTCCTGAAGGAGATCCACAATGGGATACTCCAGCGCTTGAATCGGGGTGAGCGCCTCGTCGGCGCCGTCCAAGTCACCGCTATAACAGACGATCATGGCGCAGATGCGTTCACCGTGCCACTCTTCAGGGACGAACGGTGCTGGCGGCGCTCGCCGCATGTTCAGGAAGACAGTCAGTTCGCGGGACGCGTCAGCAGTGAGCGCTTGGTAGGTCTCAAGAATCTCGTCAGCACGCTCGAACGGCCAGGCGATGAGCCCGCCGAAGACGGTCGGGCCGACCTCGTGCAGTTGGAAGGTAAATGACGTGACAACGCCGAAGTTGTGGCCGGCGCCGCGGATCGCCCAGAAGAGGTCCTCGTTTTCCTCGCGGCTGGCGCGGCGGACCTGCCCGTCGGCGGTGACAATTTCGACTTCGCGTAAGTTGTCGACTGTCCAGCCGAATCGACGAGTCAGGTAGCCGAAGCCACCGCCGAGTGTCAGGCCGGCCAGGCCGGTCTCAGAGACGAAGCCTCCCGGTGTCGCTAGGCCGTGAACCTGGGTTTCCCGGTCGAGATCACCGAGGAGACAGCCGGCTTGAGCCGTCACAATCTGCTCGCCAGAATCGACGATGACTCCACGGAGGCGAGACATATCGATGGTCAGGCCATCGTCGGCTAGGGCTGTCCCAGCGATGTTGTGGCCGCCGCCCTTCACCGAAAACAGGAGGTCGTTATCGCGGGCGAAATTCACCGTAGCCACGACATCGGCTGTCCCCGTTGGCTGGACGACAAGCGCGGGCGTTTTCTCGACCATGCCGTTCCAGATGCGCGTTGCCTCCGCGAATCCCTCGTCCTCGGGAGAGAAGAGCGGACCGCGCAGGTGCTGCCGAAACTCTTCAAGGGTTTCTTCGATCAGTTTGGTCGTAGTCCCGTCTCGGGTGGCGATGGTGGCTTGAGTCATGGTACTAAGGGCATACTTGAGGTCCCATTGGCTGAGGTGACTGTTTCTATTTCCCTGCCTCTACTGGTGGGGTTGCATCTGTTATTGGATGGTTTATCCCTATCTTCTAGGCGTCGCAGCCACATAGCGTCATTGCCAGAAATACACCCGCTGTCCGTATAGGAGCGCGACTGACCAAGAGTCGGTGAACGATAAGCGCCCTCTATGCAGCATGACTGTTGAAACATATCGCTGCGTGGGAGTTTCAACAGGGCCAAGAATGTTTATGATGTGAGAGCCAGGCGCGAATGAGCTCGTTCTATTCGGCTTCCTTGTCAAGCTTTGCGCGCAACTCCTCGTTTTTTCTCTTCAACTTCATCGATGCACTCCTGAAGCTGGGAAGAAGATCGCAGAAGAGAACGACGCGATGATTGCGCGGATGGACTATCGGACGGTCACCACCCACTACGGGTGTACGTCCACGAACGACGGCTATCGCGTCATGGAGGAACTGGCCGACCGCGTCCCCGGTGTGAATTACAAGGAGAGTCGGACGGTGTCGGCGGACGACGCACTAGGAGTTGGCGGTCGGCATATCGAAATCTCGGTCGCTGATCCCGATCTCGCCGGCTGGATGCGAACATACGACGCCTAAAGACGATGCGGTAGCCACTGCGAGCAGTTTGTGATCAGTAGAACGGATCCGACACCAATTTGGCAATCTACTTTGGAAACCCTCAACAGTGATAGGTTTCAGCGAACATGATGGACACACGATGCTTATCACTTGTCTGGTGGAATTCTCTCATCCATGAGATCCTTTCTGTGATCAGAGTTATATTTGGGCACCTATTAGGGAGTTCTACCAGACGGCGAAGGCCTGTGGCCACGTTTCTGTAGTCGCTGGATCAACGTGGCTGAAACTATTGCTGAACGATGAGGTACGGTGTTTTATTTCTCTAAAGATACGTTCTACGGCATTCCGATTTCCATGTTAAACGGGCTGAAGTCTGAACCCGGCTCGTTGCAGTGCCGCCGCTAGATGGTGGACGTGATCGACAAGAAACACGGCGTCGGAGACGTCGTGTTTCTCTCGAAGTTCCCGTAGAAACCGCTGTGTTAACGCTGTCGTGGTCGTCGTAAAGAGCCTCAAGTGCAAGAATTAGTCGACTCAGGATCGACGGCGGTGTACAGCCAAAACTGCTGACCATTGATTCAGATCACTATCTCGTCCACCGCAACGTGATCCGGACTTGCATCGCTAGCTGGCTGTAGATTAGCCTTCTGTACCCAATCATGAACTACCTTCCGCGAGCGTACGACACCAAATCCCACACCTCCGTATATAGTATTTGAAATTGATATCAGTGCCAGATGTAGTCGAATCCCCAATTCCATCAGCTCACTCGGTGTCCGCTCACGCTTCACAAGCGCTAACTCAATCCAGTCGCTACATTCGGTGAGGCGGTCGAATTCGAGCATAAGACACTACGAATTTCACCGCCTCATCCTTATCTGAATAGTACCCTCGACCACCAACAGCATTTTTAGCTAATCGCACTGCTTTCTTCATGAAGCGGTAGATCTTCGACATGAACCATCGGCGGTTTCCCACTTCAACTCCCTAGTTCTAACGGTTAAAGTCGACGCTATCCAGCAATTCACCAGAGTCGGACACTCTGAATCACACCTGTGGAGACTGCGCTCGCTGCGCATACACCCGTATCTCTAAGGCAGGTCGTGGAAACAGGAAGCCCCACCCTCACTGAGCGAACCACTTCAGCCATGAGCAAGTAGGATAGGGTAGTTTACAATGGCTCAATGAGCTCGACATGGTGGCCATCCGGGTCCTTCACAAATGCTGTCCGAGCGCCGGCAGCGGGCTGATCACCGGGTTCTTTTACCACGCCGTGGTGATCAATTTCCTCAAAGACGGCGTCAACATCGTCGACGTCCACTGCAACGTGGTCGTAGTGGTTTCCCTGATTGCTTGGTGTCTGTCCATCTGTGTCTGACAGCTGGAATTCAACACCGTTCTCGTCGGTGACATAGATGTTGTGTGTATCGCCGTCTTCGGTGGTGAACTCCCACGAACGTTCGAAGTCAAGCTGTTCAACGTACCAATCGGCCGTACGGTCTGCATCACCGACGTTCAAACAAGTATGGAGTATCGCCATAGATCATCTAACCATACCCCTATATTAAACCTAACTGAATATGCAATCTTTTCGCCAATATTGTCTTAGAGAATGCATTACTACTGTCGAAATCGGTGCGTGATAATCTATCGTCAAATTATGGATGGAATCACGCTTCAGGTGCTGATAGAGTGGCAAACTCTCCATCATAACAAAATCAGTTTCAAGGATAGTATCTCTATAAACTACTGTACGTATTTTATACCATATCAATTGGTTACGGGTACATATGGTTTGCCGGATGATTCCATAAATAGTATAACCATACCACATACGGCATTTAAGAAGGAAGAAAACAATACCTTATACACGAGAATTTTCTGCAAAGAGAAGATGAAATTTTGGCCCCATTACAGTACTATATGCGTAATAGACGATCCAATATCGTCGAGGAACGATGTATCTGAGAGGGTTTGTTGAGCGTCACATGAGGAGGAGAAGGAAATTGTTGCTTCCTTACTGGGCGATTCAACCCCTAAGAAAATAGTTTTACTATGTATATAACTGATTGAACTGAGGGCAGTAAAGCGAATAGAGGCAATACGATTGTGGTATCGTCTCTTCGAATAGCTGCTTTGTCGTAAATCGCCCTGTCTCTCTCATTTTCACGCGGGTTTCTTAGTAGTCGTTAAAAAATTACTCTGTTCTAGTCTTCGCTGTAGTAACTCGCGTATTTTGCTCTTCATGAAATCAAGCTGGCGGATCTTTACGCTCCTTGCGGTAGGAAGTACTATTAGTGCGCCAAGTAGTGTAAGTCATTCCTTAATATAGCTCAGAATACATTATATTATCTAACATTAATTATTTAAACTGTAGAGTTCTCATGTGGATTGTGGCGCAAAAGATGCTAACTCATAACAAAGAGCGCAGTGTATATAGAGACGCTGTAATCCAACGAAATTGGACGAGGAACAGGAGGTCAATGAAGTAATCATGGCCAGTGCAATCGCAGCCCTAATCGCGCTACTGCCGATATTGACCATCACGTACCTGATGGTCGGTCGATTCTGGCCAGCAACCCGTGCCATGCCAGTCGCCTGGTTAGTCGCGATTGCAGCCGGGTACATAGGATGGAACATGAACCTACAGTGGATCGCTGCTGCGACAATCAACGGCTTCATTACAGCAATCAGCATCCTCTGGATCGTTTTCGGTGCGATTCTACTCTTATACACACTCCGGGAAGCCGGAGCATTCGACGTGATCAGTCAAGGATTCGCCTCAGTGAGCGAGGACCGTCGCGTGCAGGTAGTCCTGCTCGTGTTCCTTATGGGTTCGTTCATCGAAGGTGCAGCCGGATTCGGAACACCTGCAGCAATCGTCGGTCCCCTCTTAGTTGGACTCGGCTTCCCGCCAATGGCGGCCGTCGTTGTTGCCCTCACAGGCAACCTGATGGCCATCACTTTCGGAGCCGTCGGAACACCGCTCATCATCGGGATGATAGACATCTTCCAATCGGTCAGCAGGATTCAGACCGAAGTCGTGGCAAACGGCCCGCACGCAAGTATCGCAACATGGGTTAGTGACATCGCCGTCTGGGCCGCAACATACCACGTCATTGTCGGCATATTCCTGCCGTTCATCGGGGTAGCGATGATGACGCGCTTCTTCGGTGAGGAACGCTCCATCAAACCCGCACTCGAAGTGCTACCACTCACGCTGTTCGCGTGGGCGTCCTTCGCTATCCCCTATTGGTTAACTGCCTACTTCCTCGGTCCTGAATTCCCGGCTCTTATCGGCGCAATGGTAGGACTGTTCCTCACGGTTGGCGTACTGAAAACCGGGTTTTTCCATCCCGACGAGGAATGGGACTTCAACAAAAAATCAGATTGGCCGGATCATTGGATCGGAGATATCCAGCCTGGTGAATCAGTCGGATCAAAAGGAGAATTAGCGGCCGATGGAGGAAAAGTCTCCACGCCAAGCAGGAGGGAAACCACGGGCAGTGGAATGTCACTCTGGGTTGCCTGGCTTCCGTACGGGATACTGGCCGCGTTGCTCGTGCTAACACGAGTTTGGGACCCATTAGTGGCGTTCCTCCAGAACACTCTCGTCTTAAGTTGGACGGATATCCTCGGGACTGATCTCTCGAATTCAATCGAAGTCCTCTATCTTCCGGGCGCAGCCTTCGTTGCTGTGCACCTGCTCACAATACCACTCCACGGCATGGATACAACGGAAGTTAAGGATGCCTGGTACGAGACTGTCGAAAAGGTAACACCCGCTGTCATTGCACTGCTCTTTGCTGTCGCGACAGTGCAGATCATGCTCCAATCCGGTGCGAGTACCGGACAGGACAGTATGCTCATCGTATTGTCAGAAATAGTGGCCAACACCGCTGGAGGTGTCTACCCTTTCTTCGCACCGTTCGTCGGAGCACTCGGTGCCTTCCTCGCCGGATCCAATACGGTAAGCGACATCCTCTTTGGGACCTTCCAGTACGGTGTCGCTACCGATATTGGTGCCTCCCGGACTCTTGTGTTGGGCGCACAAGCGGTTGGTGGTGCAATCGGTAACCTCATCGCCATTCACAACGTGGTTGCTGCACTCGCGGTTGTCGGTCTCGTCGGTGAGGAGGGTCGGGTAATCCGGTATGAGCTGATACCGCTATTATATTATGGCACTGCAACAGGGTTACTGACCCTGCTCTTCGTCTACGTCCTCTTCCCTGCAATCTACTAACGAAACAAACTTCTTTTAATTTGGCTCCTGCTAACGAAAGCACCGTCGAATTCTCTTCTACATAGATTCGTCCATACAAACCTTCTTTGGTGGGTTTTCGGGAGATTCATAACTCCGCTGAAGATAACTCGCCTTACAGAGGGAGTATCAATTCATGGTGGAAAACAATGAAATCGATGTGTGTACACCCACCACAACTATTAATAAAAGCAAACCGCAACGAGATATTGTAATGGCCACTGAGAAGCCACGACCTGGTCTTAGCGATTTCGAAACTTTTCGAGAAGCGCAAAATCTTGAACACGAAGATGTAGAGGAATATGCGTCACTCGCGGCGGATCTCCGCAAAGAACTCGAGGGGGAAGTCCGGTTCGACGAATACTCACAGGTTCTCTACGCGACCGACGGCAGTATCTTTCGAGCACGTCCTGCCGGGGTGGTTATTCCGCATCACCTGAACGACGTGCAGAAAGCGGTTCAGATCGCGTTTGACCACGACGTGCCGATTCTGGCTCGTGGGACCGGGTCGTCACTCGGGGGACAGGCCGTCGGGCCTGGATGTGTAATCCTAGATATGAGTAAGTATATGAATGATATAATTGACATAGATCCTGAAGGTCAAGAGGCAACGATCCAACCCGGAGTCGTTCAGGATGATCTCGACGAGCATCTCGACCAGTATGGTCTGAAGTTCGCTCCCGACCCTGCCTCTTCGAACCGGGCAACGGTCGGTGGCGGAATCGGAAACAATTCAACAGGCGCGCATTCGGTCCGATACGAAATCACCGACGAGTACACTGAGGAATTAAAAGTCGTACTCTCGGATGGGTCCGTGATCCAGACGCGAGAAATCGTGCTCGACAGCGATGAATGGGATGATATCGTAAGTGATGATACGCTGGAGGCGGATATCTACCGGACCGTCAGATCGATAGTCGAGGACAACGAAGCCGAGATTGAGAAGCGCTATCCCGATCTGAAGCGGAACGTAAGCGGTTACAACCTCCATAAGGTCATCTACGAGAACAAAGAGGGCCAAGAGGTTATCAACCTTTCAAAACTCCTGGTCGGCTCGGAGAGTACGCTTGGCGTGGTCGTTGAGGCAACGGTGAGTCTGGTTCCAAAGCCGGACGAGACGGCGCTTGCTCTCTACTGCTTTGACGATCTCATCGATACGATGGAGGCAGTTCCTGAAGCGCTGGAGTTCGACGTCAGCGCTGTCGAACTCATGGACGACGAAGTGTTTAGGTTGGCGCGTGAATCCGCAGAGTTCTCCCAGTATGCCGAACCGATTCCGGAACGGGCCGCGGCTGCCCTGATGATCGAG
The DNA here is from genome assembly GCF_050954125.1 of Halomicrococcus pelagicus. Classification (NCBI taxonomy): domain Archaea; kingdom Methanobacteriati; phylum Methanobacteriota; class Halobacteria; order Halobacteriales; family Haladaptataceae; genus Halomicrococcus; species Halomicrococcus pelagicus. Next base: position 7,691 of record NZ_JBPBWC010000027.1, read on the forward strand.
TTCGATTCCGAGTTAGTCGACGACTTCGAAGTAGCTATTTCGGAAACGAACGACCACTTTGTCGAGACGGGACATGCGTTCGACGTGATCGAAGCCTATACGGAGGAAGAGCAGCAGAAACTCTGGAAGCTTCGAAAGGCAGCCATCCCCCTCTTGATGAGTCTTGACGGGGATCCGAAGCCCTATCCATTTATCGAGGATGCGACCGTGCCACCTGAAGAACTTTCGGAGTACGTGCAGTCGTTCGAGAACATTTTGGTCGACCATGATACGTCGGCCGCCTACTTCGCCCATGCTGGTAGCGGGACGCTCCATATTCGGCCGATTCTGAACTTGAAAGAGAACGAAGGAATCCAGCGGATGAGGTCCATCACTGACGAAGTGACGGATCTGGTCGTGGAACATCACGGGTCCTTCTCGGGGGAGCACGGCGACGGCCTCGCGCGGACGGAATTCAATCCCAAGATGTATGGCCCCCAGCTCTGGGATGCGTTCAAGGAAGTGAAGGAAACGTTCGACCCAGGATGGAATATGAATCCTGGGAAGGTTGTCTATCGAGACGAAAATCCGACCGACATGCGTGACGACCTCCGGTATGGCGCCGAATACAGCTCGATTCAACCCCAAACGAAACTTGACTTCGACGATGAAGGCAGTTTCTCCGAGTTGGTTGAACTGTGTAACGGCTGCGGGAACTGTCGACAGACGGATGGTGACGTGATGTGTCCGACCTATCGCGTCTCAAAAGACGAGATGGAGTCGACTCGTGGCCGGGCCAATATGTTGCGTGAAGCCATCAGCGGGGAACTGCCCGAAGGGGAGATGTTCACTGAACGGTTTCAGGAGGAGGTTCTCGACCTCTGTATCGGGTGTAAAGGATGTATGAACGACTGTCCCACTGGGGTGGACCTGGCGAAACTCAAAACAGAAGTCAAACACCAGTATCACCAGCAAGAAGAGCCGAGCATTCGTGAGAAGATATTCGCGAATATCGAGCCGTTGTCGGCGCTTGGAAGTCGCTTCGCCCCCGTCTCGAATTGGCTTCCGAAGCTTCCCGGTGCTCGAACTGCACTCGAAAGATTCGTCGGGATATCGAAAGAGCGGAAACTGCCCCCGTTCCAGTCAGAGAGTTTCGAGGAGTGGTTCGAGTCCAGAGGACCCAAGGTCTCGCTCTCCGAAGCCGATGATAAGGTACTACTCTTCCCCGATACATACACGAATTACAACTATTCGGACGCGGGCAAAGCTGCCGTTGCAGTTCTTGAGGCGGCCGACGTTCACGTTGAACTGCCCGATAATGTCGCCCCAAGTGGCCGGCCAGCGTTCTCAAAAGGGTTCTTGGACCTCGCCGAGGATCGGGCGCAACAGAACGTAGAAGCGCTCGTCCCCTACATCAACGATGGGTGGTCGGTGCTCTTCGTGGAACCATCTGATGCAGTGATGTTACAGGACGAGTATCTCGATCTGATAGACGACCCAGCCGTCGAAGACGTTGCAGCCAACTCCTACAGCGTCCTAGAATACATCGACGCAAAGTGGCTGGACGACGACATCTCTTTCGATGCGTCTGATCAGACGCTTACGTATCACGGGCACTGCAATCAGAAGGCGATGAACAAGGACCATCACGCGGTTGGCGTGTTACGGCGAGCCGGCTACCGCGTTGACCCTCTTGACAGTGCTTGCTGTGGGATGGCCGGATCGTTTGGTTACGAGGCCGAACACTACGACCTCTCGAAAGCCATGGGTCGCCGCCTGTTCGAGAAGGTCGACGCGAGCGATGGCGACGAAGTAGTCGCCCCGGGCGCGTCCTGCCGCAGCCAATTAGGTGACCGACCAAACGAGGACCGTCCACCCCATCCCATCGAAAAGGTCGCAGACGCGCTCAGCACCTGACTTCTTCCTAACCCCCTCCGTCTAAATCGGTGCACAGGACAGCCCCGGATGCTGAACGAGTGTACGTGGACCAGGGACCCCCTCGCGTCGAATTTCTCCGAAACGAGCGATCCAAGTCCGGAGCGTGCGAGCTTGCGGTCACTGGCAAAAGAAACTATGAACTTCGTCTCTCCGTTCTCTACAGGCGGAGCAGGCCGCGTGCCTCGGGGTCGTTCGAGAGAGCTTCGCTCTCTCGTGATGACGAGACGCCGTCGGCGTCTCGAACCACGTGATCCCGAGGCGGTTCACTGTAGCGCCGTGCGTACGATGACGCTACCCGACCTGCATGGCGCGGTCCACGACGTCCTCACCATACATGTCTTCGAGTTCGTCTTGCTGGTCCGGACGGGCCTCGTAGACCTCCTGGAACAGAGAGACCGGGGTTTGAGCCGCCTGATACGTGGCTTCATCCCACATCCGATCGCGCGTCACCTGGACTTCAGTTCCGTCGAGAATCAGCGTCGCCGTTCGCGTCATCGAAATCGCACCCTTCCCGCCGGCCTTGGCTTCCTCGAACTCCTCCATCGAGTCCACGTAGTCGTCCATACTCATGACGTACTGCGTCTGGTCCAGTAGCTCTTGGTGGAGTTCGTCCTCGTCTAACTCGCGTTCATCCTGGCCGATCCGGAGTCTGTACGTTCCATCACCGAGCTCTTCGAGTTCGACGTCGTCACCGGTGTACTCGTGGTATCCCTCGTCGACTCGGTCGAGTTCGACCGTTTCACCGTCGATTTCCAGCAGGTACGATCCTTCCTCGGCGGGAAGCGGGGCCTTGTTCGCTTCGACCACCTGTCCGGGAGTCAACGACCAGATACCGAGCATTCCTTTCGCCCGGTTGTCGGTCATCCGCTGGCGGTATCCTTTCACGTCCCGAATGTCGTCGTACGGTCCGTCGACCGCGATCAGTCCGCTTGCACTCGCAGCACGGGACGTGTTGTGTCGCAGTTCCGCCCATGGGGGTTGCGCCCCGGTAGGCGTCATGGCGCGCATATCCTTCGTGTAGTCCACTTCGCCGTCGACGAGGAGGAACAGCCGTTCGAGGTTGTTAGAGTGTTTTCCTATCTCGTCGTTGAGACGCGACATCGCTATCTCGGCTTCGCCGCTCTCCACGATTGGCGACATGGACAGACTGCCTTCCTCGAGGCCGTGTTCCGCTTCGACCATGGTGATGAACTCGTCGGCCTTCTTCCAGTCGTCGAGAGACCCGACCTCCGGAATCACGAATCCGTCGATATGCTCGATCACATCTTCGTCGGAACCTGCCAACTGCATCATGTGTTCGAACCCCTGGCGTCTGGTTTCAGGATCGTCCCGGTGCCAGACCATCCGCGGGTGGATTTCGCCGGGGAAATCCTGGCCGTGTTCGGAGATGACATCTATGATGTTCTCGATACCCTCGTCTCGCATGCTGGGTGCAGTCGCGTCTTCATTGTCCGGCACCCAGACGTCCGGAGCCTGCATACCCCGGAGTTCGCCTGCTTTTCGCAGCATCTTCGCTGTATCGTCCTCCTCAACCGCAGTCGGGGAGGTGAAAAATGTCCGTACGTACTCTCGGCTGGTGTTTCGCTGCACCATGTAAGTTTGATACTCAGAGCACAATAAAAATACTTAGATTGAGGCAAAAATACCACTACGCCTCGATCGACAAAACAAAGGGCAGTGCGAAACCGAATTCCCCATCGTACCGCGATGTTTCCTCGATCATCCGGCTATCACTCTTCCGGCGCGTCAAGGACCACTACGTTGGCGAGATTCACGATATCTTTGACTTCGTCACCACGTTAGAGGACGTGAACGAGTTTGTTCAACCCGCAAGCATGGGGCCAACGGCCTTGGCGTCACCGAGTCGTTGGAGGAGCTTGTAAGCGATGTTACCAGCCTCCAGGTTCGGGAACACGAGCACGTTCGCGGATTCATCCAGTTCGGAGTGTTCGTAGGTCCCCTGAAGCAACTCTTCGACGACAGCGGTGTCTGCTTGCATTTCGCCATCGACCGGGAAGTTGACGTTCTGGTTGTTCCGCAGTCGAGCAGCCGCTTCTCGCGGTGGAGCCATGCCGTTGTTGTCGACAGAACCGAAATCGGAGTACGAAAGCATGGCTACTCGAGGATCGACGTTAAAGCTCCGGCTAGCTCGGCAGTATGGCGCGCGATTTCAGTGAGCGTCTGCTGGTCGGAATCCTGATTGACGGTGGTGTCTGCAAGGAAGAGCACGCGATTCTTGAAGGTGAGCATATAGACGCCCGCAACGTGTTTGGCGTCCGGGGCGGTGCCGATGACTTGGAGCGGCGGCTGGAGTGCAGAGGGGTAGTGGTGCTTGAAGCCCGTCAGCATCGCATCGGCGTCGCCCTAACCAACCATCACGCACCCCTAAGTAATGTATATCGCGTTCGATGGTCTCCTCGGCTTCGTTGTACGTGATGCCTTTGTTTGCGGAGATGATACAGTTGCTGGGCGTACGCTTCGTGGTCGTCCTTGATGGGATTGACAATGTCGGGGTCAAAGCCGAGGCTCGGCCGGTGTACGGTGTTCTGTATGTCATTGTGGTCACCTAGTTGTACTAGGCAGTGTCGGAACGAGATTACGGCTTCTCTGGACGCCTGCTTCAGGCATGCTATACATAATAATCGAAAGACCACTGAACGCATTCTTAGCGTCAGAGCGCTCAATAAGGTTAGCCGCCGCTCATCTGAGAGGTATCGAGTCGGCGGCTATAGGAACTCTAACAGGCGATTCGGTAGTGGGACGTGTATGGGAGTGTTCCGCTTCGACTGCTCTATAACGAAGGAATTTTCGTAGTAGTATTTCCGCCCTTATTTTATTAAATACTTGTAGTCTTTATATCTATAGTATTCATATATTGTGCCTCAATACGGTATTACCGAAGTAAGTTGAATTTATTGAAGATATGGGAGACGTACGTATGAGAATTCAGTCGTGAAGAGAAGAAACTGGCTAGATACGAGGTAGAAAGGAGATAAATACGTTAGCGGGATTGAGTTGAGAAAATACACAGTTCACTAATTATGGAATATCCTTATCAACCTGTGGTTATATGGCTCGCGTATGAAGCAGGACGGAAATCAGATGGTCGGGGCGACGAAGTCGTCGATCGAAGTTCTTGATGCCATTCGAGAAAGCGGAGGAGAGGCAGAAACCAGCGAACTCGTCGATCGACTCTCGATGGCACAAAGTACGGTATACAAACATCTCAGGACGCTCGAAGACGAGGGCTTCGTCGTCAAGCACGATGGCTACTATCGAATCGGCTCACGGTGTTTAGAATTCGGGGGTTTCGTGCGTCGCTACGATGATATCTTTCAAACGGCGAAAGGAGATGTCCAGGATATGGCCGAAGAAACCGGAGAACTCGCGAACTTGATGTTCGAAGAACAAGGAATGGGAGTTTACGTGTTTACGGTGGGCGGGGAAAACGCTGTCAACATTGATACCGGTATCGGAAAGCGGGTTCACCTCAATTGTACAGCGCTCGGGAAAGCCCTGCTATCGACCATGACGGAGAATCGTATCGACGAGATCATTGACCAACACGGACTCCCACAGCGCACGGACAACACGATTACTACACGGGATGCGTTGATGGACGAAATTAATCGGATAAGAAACGAGGGCGTCGCATACGAGCGGAGCCAGAGAGTGGAGGGCATCTGCTGCGTAGCCGCCCCTATCACGACGGAGAAGAAACGCTGCGCAGCAATCAGTATCAGTGGCCCCGAGCGCCGAATGTCGGAAGATCGGTTACGAAATGAGCTCACAGAAATCGTCCAACGTGCTGCTAACGTCATAGAGCTTAATATCATGTACGATTAAAATCTGAACGTAGCCACACAGCGGAACAAGATTTTCATTGTATTCTGGAATCTTCATAGAGAAGAGGCACCTAGTATGAAGAGATCAATCTAAATTTGCCTCTGGATTCGTCGCTTCTACTTTTGGTATGAAGTCTATGGAGGCGTGAACTACCCCTTCCTACTCGCTCGCGCTGACGCGCTTGCTCCTTGAGGAAGGGGTCTTGCCCGCCTGCATTTTAGATAGTCGTCCACTCGCTTTCAAAGCGTTTAGAGATAGTAAACGACTTAGTGATGGAGAGAATAGTTGTGATATCGATGGAAAAAGCAGCAAACCCGGTTGGAGCCGTAGAAACCGCCATAGGGGTCCTCGAAGCACTCAAAGAGTTACATACTGCGTCGATTACCGAACTTGCCGATCATCTTGATCTGACGAAAGGGGCAGTCCACAACCATATTAGCACGCTTGAACAACACCGGTTCGTAGTGAAGGAGAATAATGAGTATAAGCTTAGCCTCAGATTCCTGATTTTCGGCGAGTACGTTCGGAACAACAATTTGCTTCACCATATCGGAGAATCAGAGGTGCGGAAGTTAGCGGATGAGACAGGGGAGATTGTTCACCTCTCAACCGAAGAGCATGGATTAAGCATGAAACTCCGCAAGATCCACGGTGAGCAAGCTATCGGAGAACAGTTCCATGTTGCCAAACTCCAGCGCCCTGACTACCTCCATTATACGGCGACAGGAAAGGCGACTCTTGCGTTTCTTCCACGAACGCGCGTTGAACGAATAATTGACGAGTACGGACTTGAGAAGATGACTGAGAATACAATCACTGACCGGTCTGTACTGTTCGACGAACTTGAGAAGACTCGAAAACGCGGGTTCTCGCTTAACGATCAGGAGGAGGTTGAAGGAGTAAGAGCGGTTGGTGCGCCGGTCCGTGATCACACTGGTCGCGTTCTTGGATCGGTAAGCGTTTCCGGACCAGTCAGTCGCTTGCAAGGAGAGCGCTTTCGTGAGGTGCTGCCGGAGAAGGTGAAGAATACGACAAACGTTATTGAGGCGAATATCAATATGACTGAAAGTATCTCACTCTCAGGCGTAGAGTGAATATATTGTTTTCTATTACTAAACGTAGGGGGCGTATCTCGTCTGCAGACGATATCAACGATGCTCGAAGAGTTATCGGAACCACGTGTAATGACTGGATATTGGCGTTCTACTATCAACTATTGGTATATTCAGATCCGTTCCAAGTTCTCTGAACTCGCATTTTCTATTACAGTTTTAGAGTTGTAATGCTGTTCTTTTATTCAATCCCGTATCTATGTTATTTAGTGTTACTAAATAAAAGGGGTTCCGAGGTGACTTGCGGTTTTGGCAGAGTCTCGTGGAATTCGAGTTATTTCGTCCGTACAAGGGATGAGACGGTGAGAGAGCGAATGAGTTGGCGGTCGCAGGAATTAGGGATTCGTAGGGGAGTCACGACGATCGTTGCAGAAGCGCTCACCACTGTTTTTATTTATCACTGCATATAGGCTACTGGCATGTACTCAGTCGAAATCATTGCTGACGATCTGACTGGTGCAATGGATACAGCACAGGGATTTGCTGCCCGCGGCTACAGGACAAATGTCTTAGTGGATCCTACCGCCGGAACGACCACGGCTGGGCTAGACAAAGATACTGCAGTGCTGAGCATCAACACAGATAGCCGATACGAAGAAAAATTCCAAGCCGTCGACAGCGTCGCTGAGACTGTTACTAGTTTCTCTGCACAAACCATTTATAAGAAGGTCGACTCGACTCTCCGTGGTAACTTCGTTGCTGAGGTTGACGCGGCCCTCACGAGGTCAGAAGCGGACGTCGCGCTGGTTGCTCCGGCATTCCCTCCGATGGGCCGAACGACGGAGGATGATATCCATTACGTGAACGGGACGCCTGTCACGGAGACGGAGTACGGTGACGATGGGAAAGGGCCAACGTCGTCGGCGCTGACTGAACTGTTCGCCTCCCTCGAGCGCCCAGTTGAGAGCGTGTCGCTTCAGACCGTCGACGCAGGGAAGGACCGTGTCGCGTCCGTTATTAACAACGTAATTGGGCGCCACGAGCGGGCGCCAGTTCTCGCCTGCGACGCCCGGAACGACGACCATTTAGCGGCCGTCGGTGAAGCAGGAGCCGCATTCGATACGCTCTACGTCGGCAGCGGCGGATTAGCCAAACACATTCCGATTTCCCAAACTGATGATGGCAAACCGTCCTTGCCTGACCTTTCATCGGGGGCTGCGTTAGGTGTCGTCGGCAGTGTGAGTGCAACGACACTCATGCAACTTGACCATGTTTCCGACGAAGCAATCGTAGAACTCGACGGCGACCCGCTACTGCGAGGAGATGATATCGACGGCGCCATGGAGCAGGCCGTGCGGCGCCTCCAAAACGATCAACCGGTTGTTTTGACTGCGGCGACTGACGATGGGGCCGTAGACCGGACGATCGCAGCTGGTCGGGACTTGGAGCTTGCGCTCGCCGACGTTCGCGAACGTGTGGCCAGGGGATTAGCCGAGACGGCAACAGAGATTCTTCAAATTGAAACCCCATCTGGGCTCCTTCTGACTGGTGGAGATATTGCAGTCGCTGTTATTCGGGCTCTTGGCGCGACGGCAGTCACGTTGACTGGCGAAGAGGTCGAAGCTGGAATCCCTATCGGCGTGTTTGCCGACGGCTCTACGGCCGGGATGCCACTGATCACGAAAGCCGGCGGCTTTGGATCGGAAGAGACAATAGTTAATTGCCTGGATACGTTGACCTCAACCGATGCATAGTAATAATCCACTCGTTGGTATCACGATGGGTGATCCTGCCGGGATTGGGCCGGAGGTGATCACGAAGGCATATCCAGACTTATGCGATAGAAGTCGACCGATCGTAATCGGCGACGCAGATGTGCTCTCTAACGCGATTGATATCTGCGATGTATCACTCGCTATTGAGCCTGTCAATACTGTATCCAATGCACAGTTCGACACCGATTGTATCCCGGTGCTAGACCTGGATAACGTCGATCGGCTTGTCCACGGCGAAGTTCGCGAGGAGTACGGGGCTGCAAGCCTGGCGTACATTGAACGTGCAATCGAACTTGCCAAGGCGGGCACAATTGACGCCATTACGACGGCGCCGATCAACAAACAGGCGACGAAACTCGCCGGCAGTGACTACGCCGGACATACTGGAATGCTTGCTGACTACACTGATACGGAGAATTACTCGATGATGCTCGTTGAAGACGAGCTCAGGGTAACTCACGTAAGCACGCACGTTCCGTTGCGAGAGGCCTGCGATCTGGTGACGACGGAGAACGTACTCGACACAATCCGTCTGACAGATGAAGCATTGCGCGACCTCGGCATCGAATCACCGTCCGTCGGCGTCGCGGGACTCAACCCCCATGCCAGCGATGGAGGGTTACTGGGCAGCGAGGAAGAAGCCGAGATCGACCCGGCGGTCGAGCAGGCCCAAGAGGAAGGAATCGACGCGACGGGGCCCGAATCGCCGGACACGGTGTACGTCCAGGCGGCGCGTGGTGAGTTCGATTGCGTTGTTTCGATGTACCACGACGAGGGACATATCCCCATCAAGATGCTCGGATTCGCCGGCGGTGCCGCCGTTTCCGGAGTGAACGTGACAATTGGGCTGCCGATTATACGGACAAGTGTCGATCATGGAACCGCCTTCGATATCGCCGGCGACGGGATTGCCTCCGAACAAAGTTTGATCGACGCTGTCGAAGTCGCCTTTGAGATGGCAACCCACGACTGACTGTCGTTTTGAAGCCATGGCCGGAATGCGCTTGATGCGGACTGATTACATCTCAACTTCGATACGTTCCCACTTCGGCGGTCCCGTCTATCGAAACGGCGAATAGGAGCCTGCAAACAACCGCTTTTGTATCCTTGTCTTCTATCAGGTGGTGTCTATATATAGTAATAACCCAAAATAATTGCTAACAATGGTTATCATAACGTTTTTTGCTCCCTATTATGTAACAATCGGTGGAATGTTTGGCAACACAGGACGAGGTCTAGCGGGACAGAGTAACGCAGTCGCGGCGAGAGAACAGACTCCGATCGCAACTAAGAGCCACACCAGCAACACTGACACCGGTAATCAAGTATAAATATGAAGATCAAAGAGAGACTTGAGGCGATCCCTGGAGGAATGATGGTTGTGCCACTGATCCTAGGCGCGCTCACGAACACGTTCTTCCCACAGGCCCTGGAGATTGGCGGGTTTACGACGGCACTCCTGAAAGACGGGGCGTTACCACTGATTGCCGCATTCTTGGTGTGTATGGGTGCCGGTATCACTCTCAACGAAGCTCCGCAATCCCTGAAGCAGGGTACGGCCATCACCGCGACAAAGTTTTTCGTCGGGATGGGTATTGGACTGATTGTAGCTAACTACCTCGGCAATAGCCTCTTTGGACTTTCGTCGCTCGCGATCATTGCGGCAATGACCAACACGAATGGCGGTCTTTACGCCGCCTTGGTCGGGGATATGGGTGACGAGACGGACGTCGGAGCTATCTCCATTATCTCCGTGAATGACGGTCCATTCCTGACGATGGTCGCCCTTGGCACAGCAGGAATCGCATCGATTCCGGTTCTGGATCTGGTAGCGGTCGTCATTCCAATCCTGATTGGCATGATCCTCGGAAATCTTGATCCGGAGATGAGAGAGTACCTCACAAGCGCCGGCCCAGTTCTGATTCCTTTCTTCGCCTTCCCATTAGGCGCCGGGATCGACTTCCGGATGTTGCTCACCGCCGGAGCAGCGGGTATCGTGCTCGGCGTCATAACCGTGCTCGTTGGCGGCGTGTTCAACATTTTAGCCGACAGGCTTTCTGGCGGAAGCGGCGTGGCAGGCGCGTCTGCGTCAAGTACAGCAGGGAACGCGGTCGCGACTCCGCAAGCCGTCGCCGTTGCCGACCCGGCTTTAAAAAGCGCCGCGGCTGTGGCGACGCCGCAAGTAGCTGCGTCCACGATCGTCACGGCTCTGCTGGCGCCGGTCCTAGCCAGCTTTGTCTACGATAGGGTAAACGACGAGGACGAGTCAGACTCGAGTTCAGGCGACAAGACTCCCAGAGTGGGAACTGATCCGACCGATGTCGCCGACGGCGATTAGCGGTGGACGCCATTCCCTAGGGGGTGCTGACTCCATTACCCCCACCTGAGGTGGCCTGTTTTCGGCTTGATGCTGTTCGTCGTCCGTTGCGTTACTCCTCGGACGGTATCACGACCACGCGTAAGTCGTTGACGTTCGTGTTCGTCGGTCCGGTCTCGACGAGACCCTCGCGCCTTTCGAGGAACCTCGCCGCGTCGTTGTTATCAAGAGCGTCGCGCGCTTCTGTCGTGAAAAGCGTAGTATCGGAATCAACGATTCCACCGGCGGCGTCTGATGCCCCGTCGATACCATCCGTATCGACGCTCGCGACGGTCACGCCTGGAACGTCCACTTCGAGCCCCGCACTGAGCGCAAACTCTTGGTTTGGTCCACCGGTTCCGTCTCCGTCGATGGATACCGTTGTCTCTCCGCCAGACAGGAGCACGGCCGGCGGTTCAACCGGTGATCCGGTCGCCGCGCATTCTTCCGCGATGGCGGCCATCGTCTTCGCTGCCTCGCTGGCTTCGCCGCGGATACGAGAACTTAAAACGAGTGGTACATAATCGCGGTCGCGTGCGACCGCTGCTGCGCTGTGGAGCGCTGTGTTCCCGTCAGCGACGACGTGAGGTTGGACGCGATCGAACACGCGGTCGCCCTCTCTCGGCGTCTCGGCTATCTCTCCGTCGACACCGCGGCGGAGTCGATCGCGGACAGCGTCGGGAAGATTAACATCGTAGCGGTCGATGACCTCTAGAGCAGTGTCGAACGTGGATCTGTCCGGCGTGATCGGGCCGCTCGCAATCACATCAAGGTCGTTGCCGATGACGTCGCTGAGAATGACCCCGGTGACCGCGGCTGGTGCGAGCGCCGCTGCGAGTTGCCCGCCCTTGATGTCGGAAAGGTGTTTCCGTACTGCATTGATCTCGTGGATGGTGGCGCCTGACGCTAATAGTGACTCTGTGGTCTGTTGGAGGTCCTGGAGCGAGATTCCCGCCGCGGGAGCGGGGAGAAGAGCGCTTCCGCCGCCGGTGATAACGGCGAGCACGAGGTCGTCTGCGGTCGTCTCGTCAGCCACGGTTAACAGTTCGCGAGTGCTTTGGACTCCGCGCTCACTCGGGACGGGATGATCGCTTGGGAGCACGGAGACTCGGTCTGTCTCGGTTGGGTTATCGGTGACGACGACGCCGCCGGAGATCCGGTCACCAAGAATGTTCTCGAGTACGCTGGCGACGGTGGCGGCCGCGTTTCCTCCGCCGACGACCAATACCCGTTCGTAGTTGCCGAGATCGTGCGTGTCGCCGGCGATTGAGAGCTCGTCACCGTCGATCGAAACCTGGTCCGGAACAACGGTCTCTGGATTTGCCGCCTCGATCCCCGCTTTGATGCAGTCAAGCGCCAGATTATACGGTTCGCTGCTCTTAATCTGCTGTCGATTCTTAATCACGGCTTGTGAAGCGAACTTTATCCACATACAAGGATTCTTTGGTGATGAACTACCCCACCCTACCGCTCGCCTGACGGCTCGCGCGTGAGGGTGGGGCTTCCTGCTTCGATGACGCGCTTTGCAGGGACTGAGGTGGTCCCCGTAGGGGGCGCAGTCTCCACAGGCGGTGATTCGGAGCGTCCCGCTCCTACTTGTTGTGCACCGCGAGAAAGAATGTTCCACGCCGCGTTCCGGTCTCGGTCGGCGGTGAACCCGCACGACGGATAGGAATGATCACGGACCCACAACGGCTTGTCCGTCGAGATGCCGCATGCCGCGCACTCCTTGGTCGTTCCTCTCGGGTTGACCGCCACGAAATGCGTCCCCTCGCGCTCGCACTTGTATTCGAGCAACGAAAGGAATGTTCGCCACGCGGCGGAGGCAGTGTTACGGCTGTTCGACGGACTTTCCATCATTCCCGAGACGTTCAAGTCTTCGACGGCCACAAGGTCATACTCTCGGGCGTAGTAGTTCGAGAGTTTGTGTAAGAAGTCACGGCGCTTGCGTCGGAGGTCGGCGTAACACTCCGCGACTCCGTTTCACTGTATGCACACATTGCACGCTATACACTATAACCGTGTCGATTGCGTGGGCCTGTGGGTCTGCAACAGAACAGTATACGAACAGCTGATGACGGCGCTGTATCCCCGCCCTACTGCGCTCCTTGAGGACGGGGGCTTAGCGCCTGCATTCAACTAAAATCCATACTCTTTTGGTAGCGAGGATTCTCTTTCGTGGTATGGGTTCGCGTTCCGAATTGGCAGTACCGGAAGAGACAGTGCTCGAAGCGTGCGGCGAGACGGAGCTGCCAGAGTTCGGCGTCGTCGAACAGGTCTGGGATACCGATTCAATCTCTGCCGACCAGATTCCAAATTGCTCCGGCGCGGCGGTGGAAGAGCTTGCTCTTGAGGATGTTCCTGAGGGCGGTGAGGTCGCTGTTGGTGTTGGAAGTCGAGGGATTGCGAATCTCCCGCTGTTGGTTCGTGGCGTGATTGAGAGACTTGACGACCTTGGCTATGAGCCCTTCATCTTCCCTGCAATGGGAAGTCACGGCGGCGCGACAGCGGAGGGACAGCAGGAGATGCTCGAATCCTTAGGTGTCACTGAGGAGCGGGTCGGCTGTGAGATCCGGTCGAGCATGGAGGTCGTGCAGGTGGGTGAAACGCCCGACAGGGGCGTGCCGGTCGTCGCCGACGCCAATGCTGTAGCGGCCGATGGGATTCTGGCCGTCAATCGCGTCAAGCCCCATACCGACTTCGACGGCACCGTCGAGAGCGGTCTCTCGAAGATGATGGTGATTGGGATGGGAAAACAGCGCGGCGCGAAGATCGCCCACGAGTGGGCCGTCGACTGGAGCTTCCGGAACATGATCCCCGAAATCACCTCGCAGCTCCTCGATGCCTTGCCGATCGTCGGCGGTGTCGCCATTGTCGAGGACCAGCACGACGACACGACTCACGTCGAGGGCATTCGCCCTGACGGGTTCCTCGACCGCGAGGCTGAACTGCTTGAGACGGCGTACGAGATCATGCCCAAGATTCCGTTTGACGAGGTTGATGTCCTCGTGCTCGACAGGCAGGGGAAAGACATCAGCGGCCAGGGGCTGGATACGAACGTTATTGGTCGTCGTCCGTTCGCGCTTAACGAACCCGAACCCGATTTACCCGATATCAAGCGTATTTTCGTTCGCGGTCTCACGGAGACGACACACGGAAACGCGATGGGTATGGGGTCAGCGGATTTTGTCCATGAAGATATCGTTACCAAATTTAACGCCCCAGATACATTAATCAATGCAATCACTGCCAGCACAACCCGCGGTGTTCGTCTTCCGCCGGCAGTTGAAACTGACCAAGCGGGACTAGTGGCTGCCCTGTCGACAATCGGTGTGATCGACCCTGAGGACGTACGAGTGATCAGAGCCACGGACACGATGCACCTTGGCAGATTCTACGCATCACAGGGCCTCGTCGAAGAGGCTCGAGAACGCGATGACCTCCGCGTCGTTGAGGAACCGACACCGATCGAGTTTGAGGACGGTCAGTTCGCGGCGCCGTCGCTCCACGACGAGTAGAACTCATGGAATTGGAGTCAATTTTTGAAGATGTCTCAGAGGGGGAACTCAGTGTCGAAAAGGCACTTGAACGGGTTGAGGGGTTTACACGTGTCGATGACTTTGCCCGTTTCGATACCCAGCGTGAGGACCGCAACGGTGTCCCAGAGGTCGTCCTCGCAGAAGGCAAGCGCCCAGCCGAGGTCGCGTCCATCACGGAGCAGGCACTTGAGAAGGACGAGTAATTATAATACATATTAGTGATGAAACAAAGGCTGTGCTCGAAGATGTGGCGTCGTCGGTGAATCATGCCGACTGGTCCCAACAGTCTCGCACCCTGGTTCTACGGACGGCCGACTATGACCTGCCAGCGGCTGACGGGACAGTCGCCGTTCTCACAGGCGGGACGGCTGACATCCCAATTGCGGAGGAAGCAGCCGTGACAGCCCGTGAAATGGGCTGTAACGTCGATACTGTTTTCGACATCGGCGTCGCCGGGATTCATCGAATGATCGCGGAACGCCACCAGTTCGACGACGCCGACTGCGTCGTGGTCGCCGCCGGCCGGGAGGGCGCGCTGCCGACGGTCGTCGCCGGGATGGTAGATGCACCGGTCATCGGCCTACCTGTCTCAATTGGGTACGGCGCAGGCGCGGACGGCGAAGCCGCCCTACTAGGGATGCTCCAGTCCTGTACTGTCCTCAGTGTAGTGAACATCGACGCTGGATTCGTCGCCGGTGCGCAGGCGGCACAGATCGTCCGAAAACGATGATTTGACTTACTGTGAACTATCTCCGGTAGTTGGGTATTTAGCGTCGAACACGTTTTCGACGATTGGATCGTCGCTCCCATCATCGGACGTTGTATCGCCAGTCTGTGTTCCTTCAGTCTCCGAACTGACGCTTCCTGTCTGATAGCCATGGAGATCAAGCGTGACGTGATCGAAGCCAAGATCGGCAATGTGGTCGCGGGCCGCCCGGACGAACTCGGAATCAAGAGCGGCCTCCAGATCCGAGGGAGCTACCTCAATACGGGCCAACCCGTCGTGGTCGCGCACACGGAACTGCTCGAATCCCCAGGTCCGGAGAATTTGTTCGGCCTGCTCAATACGGGTCAACCGCTCCTCGGTGACCTCTAGCCCAGTAGGAATCCGCGAGGACAAACACGCCATTGAGGGCTTGTCCGCAACAGAGAGGTCGTACTCGCGAGCGATCGCTCGCACCTCTTCCTTTGTGACATCGTGTTCGAGCAGCGGCGAGTAGGCATCGAGTTCTTCGACGGCCTTAAGTCCTGGCCGATGGCCATCACCGGGATCGGAGGCGTTCGTCCCGTCACAGACAGTCTCGATCCCGCGTTCAACAGCGGCGTCGTACATTGCCGAGAGCCGCATTGTCCGGCAGTGGTAACACCGCTGTTCATCGTTGCGTTTGAACGCCTCGCTGTCGAGTTCTGAAAACTCGACGATCTCGTGACGGATCCCAATCTCATCGGCGATTCGCCGAGTGTTCTCGAGTTCCGCTTCAGGTAGCGTTTCGCTCTTGGCGGTACAGGCGATCGCGTCGTCACCCAGGACGTCGTGAGCAAGTGCTGCGACGACGCTCGAGTCAACCCCGCCGGAGAACGCGATAAGGATACCATCGTGATTGGCGAGGTCAGCCTTGATTCCGGCAATCGTTTCGTCGAGTGACGCCATACAGCAACCTACTGAGCGTCGTGCAAAAACATGGCGGCTTCGTGACCGATATAAGATGATGATCAGTGATACTTGTCTCGGAGATCAGTCTCTTCGGGCGATACTGTCTGTTGCTGATGAAACGATTTTTTATCGCTCCGTTAAAACAGGATCATATGGTATCCGGGGTTGTACTCGTAGCGGGAGCGATACTTGGGATCAAGCATGCTCTTGAGATAGATCATCTGGCCGCAGTGACAACGCTCGTTAATAACGATGACCGACCAGGGTATATCGGCGCATCATGGGGAGTCGGACATTCACTTCCAATTATCACCCTTGGGGTTCTTTTTGTAGTATTTGGCGTGCGTCTCCCGGCAGCAGTCACGAAGTTCTTCGAGGTTCTCGTCGGTCTCGTTTTGCTGTATTTAGGTGCACAAATGCTTCTATCGTCGGCTAAAAACGCCAGATTTGACGCACATGCTCACGACGACAGGCTTCACAGCTTCCGAATGAGCTCGCTCTTCTTCGGTTCTGCTCACAGCCACCCCGAGCAGAGTTCGTTTCTCGTCGGTATCGTCCATGGCTTCGCAGGGAGCGGCGTCCTCGTTGTCGCGCTCGTCTCAACGGCGCCGACAGTCACGTCGGCGCTCACGTTTTTGACCGGTTTTAGTTTCCTTTCAATCGTCACTATGGCCGCAGTATCGTTCCTTTGGGGGCGAATCGTTGGCACCCGCTTCACAGCGTACTTGATGTCGGCTGCAGGTATCATCGGCATCGGTGTTGGCGCAATTCTCCTTTTAGAACAGATCGGACTCAGCCCACTCTAACCGACGGTTGTCGCCCTACGCTGGACCATTTATCCCTATGAATACTGTATTACTCTACGCATGCATGTTCGACTGCTCCAACACGTTCGATTACGCTTGTCCGGAACCAATCTAAGAATAGAAGGGAATATGGATTTGAGCGAAAACTACCGACATTGTTCAGATTAGCTGATTCCACGTGAAGGTGAGCGTTTGCAACCAATTTTCGGCGGAGCGGTGCGTTGCGTGGCGGAAATGATGTCAAGCTGGTTGGTAAGACGTTTTAACTCTTTTAATATACGTTCAATGCTATTCCGGTTCCATGTGTGACATGCTGAAATCGGAGGTCATCCTCGAAGAAGGTCGCGTGTAATCGCGGTGTGCCATCGATGAGAACTACCGCGTCGGCGACGCGGTGATCCCCTTAAATTTATTCTATAAACTATTTAGTTATATAAGAATTCTAACGAATATAACATGATGTGGGGAAATTCATTGGCCTCTAGATCGACGGCAGCGTACAGCCAGTAGCACTAATCGTTGAGCTGAATTACGGTTTCGTCGACCGCAATGAGATTTCGGCGTCTTCTCATTAGTCAGCGGTAGATCCGCCTTCTGAACCGAATTATGAACAGTGAAGTGATACCGTTCGACACTGAAATAATCTAAACTAAGTATAGTATACGAAATTAATAATTTCCTCGTGGAAAGGTGAATATCGAATTGCATCAGCGGCTCCGGTGTTACCTTTCACTCCACAAACTCTCAATCGATTCAGCCGTCACATTTGATGAAGTGGCCGAGTTCAGGTATCAAATACCACGAACTTTCACCGCCTCATCCTTCATCCTCATCTGAACAGTACCGTAAAAAGATATATCAGAAACTAATTGACATTATTTTGCCGATCGAGTTCGTACGAGAGCTCTTCGGCTGTCGACGTCTGCTCAGCAATAACGAGTGATATTACGATCGCCGCTGTTATTCTCGTCCATACCCGATGCCCATCCATGGGGCCGGTGGAAACAACACGAGACGCTCACACCAGCTAGCCGTCGATAGCACGCAAAACAAGAAACCACACGCAGCGCAAT
Source organism: Halomicrococcus pelagicus (assembly GCF_050954125.1). NCBI lineage: Archaea > Methanobacteriati > Methanobacteriota > Halobacteria > Halobacteriales > Haladaptataceae > Halomicrococcus > Halomicrococcus pelagicus. The sequence goes on from NZ_JBPBWC010000027.1 coordinate 25,709, forward strand.
AGTGTCGTGCCGTTCCGGACTCCCTGGGGTCGTCCGTCACTCCAACGGCTGTCGTACGGACATCTAGAGTCACGAGCCGTATAAAGGTTGCTTGTATAGACAATTAGATTAAGTTTCTATACACGGGAATCAGCACGGGATTTTGACCGGCGTTACTGCAAACGATTGTGGTCAGCGGGGAGGTACACCCCCCGGGACGGTGGTGCTGTCGATGTCACTGGGACGACGAGAACAGCCGGGGTTGTGATATCACTGGAACCGAGAGACTGTAGCCGAGGAATAACCGCCCGCGGAATATTCTGGTTTGATCTGTGGTTAGTAGAGGGTACTAACGAGAGCAGTTTGCGATTACGGAATGAGAGTGGAGAGCACGACGGTAAAGAGAAGAAGAGGTAGTCGAACAAACAGACTTAATCGGCCCTGTTTAAACCCTCTCTGGATGACCGGTCTTTCGCAACCTCCAGGATGTCTTCGGCGTCATTGATCGCAACAACGTCGAACCGGACGTCACCAAGGCGGGACTGGGCAATGGGTCTATCTCTGCACACCCTTCGAGCTGGCGAAAAGGAGCAAAAATTGCTGCGTATATTGATGCTGAGATCGTCCACGTATCTGCTATGAATAACTGTGTTTGCCGGTTTTTGGTGTGCATTCACCGTTTATTCTCCATATATAATGAAGTATTTTGACAGCCATTGGATTCTTAGCCAGCAACTATTGACAATGATCGTCTGAGATAACGCTCAAAACCGCGCCTAAAGCTTTGCTTTTGAGCGTGCTACGATAATAGCTGAAATGCAATGACTGACCTCAACGTCGCACACGAGTACTTCACATGGCGACTCGTCCAGCAAGTTGCTGAAAAAGAAGGGTACTTCGAGGATGAAGGAGTTGAGCCCGATCTGTCGTACTTTGCGCCTGGTACGCAGGACTTCGACGATGGCGACAACGCATACGAATCGGATTGGTGGAACGACCTTGACGAGGAGGGGGAAACTCACGGTGTCTGCGAGTGGAACGCAGTCCAAGAAGCCTCGGAGACAGACCGCGAAATCATCGGTTCGTATAGCGAATGGGATCGCGTCCTATTCGCACCAGCCAACTCCGAAATTGAGGATATCGACGACCTTCGTGGGCGGTCGATCGGCATCAATGAGTACGCAACGTCGTTCTACTCATTGCCTGAAATGCTCGAAAAGGAAGGATTCGATGACGATGAAATCGTTCTCGAACACATCGGATCTGCCGAAGAGCGGTTTGAGGCAGTGAAAGACGGTGAAATTGACGCCATTGGTGTCCTTGAACCGTACGTCACGCTTGGACGCTATGACGAGGAACTCCAGGAAGTCTATGTTGGTCCGTGCCGGGCTGCACTCACCACGGATGAGGATATCGATCCTGAGACTGCGGAGAAGTTCCGGAACGCCCTTAATCGTGCGGTCGAGGATATCAACGATAATCTCGACGAGTACCGGGATCGATATATCGAGTTCCTCGAAGAGGCTGCCGAGGAGAATCCGGACTCTTTCGACGATGTCGACTTTGATCGACTGCGCGATGACTTCGACCTCCGGCAGTTCCTCCCTGTTCGTGCTCCCGACGAGAAGCGGATTGGAAAAACCACGGAGTGGATGCGCGAGCAAGGCTTCGTCGATGAGGATGCGGAGGTCAAGACGACTGATGACGTAGTCGAAGCGGCACCGCAGACGGAGGACTGAGCCGGCGGGGACCGGTCCTTACGTTTTCCTGTTAGTTGATACGTATCTATGGTCCAGTTACTCACGATTATCGGGAGTGTTGCGCTCGTATTCGGGGTGGCGTACACAGTGTACGGGCGCTACATGAGCCGGGTGTTCGAACTTGATGATGATCGGACGACACCAGCCCACGAACACTATGATGGTGTTGATTACGTTCCCTCGCGGAAACTAGAGCTGTTCGGCCATCACTTTTCGAGTGTCGCGGGTGGGGCGCCAATTGTCGGCCCGATCACTGCCGCGCTTGCGTGGGGCTGGGCACCGGCACTAGCATGGATCGTCGTTGGAACGGTCGTCTACGGCGCAATGAACGACTTCGCCGTCCTGACGAGCAGCGTCCGCCACGAGGGGCGATCAGTCGGCCATATTTTTGGGCAGTACGTCGGCGAGCGCGGAAAATCACTCATGCTCTCGCTCGGTTTTACTGCAAATCTGCTCGTTATCGGCGTCCTCTCACTAGTTGTCGCAATCGTCTTCGATGCCTATCCAAGTGCAGCAACAGCAAGTATCTGCTATGTAGTACTCGCGCTGCTCTTCGGCCTCTATAAGCGATTTGATTTCCCGTTCTGGCTTGGGACAGTACTCTTTGTCCCTGCTGTATTTGGAAGTGTCTGGGTTGGGCTTACATATCCGCTTGTGCTCGTGCCTGCCAGCGGAACGATAGTACTCCCGACTGTCGTAAATCCAAACGTGTCCGCGTGGCTCATCGTCGTACTGTTATATGCGTTTGCGGCGAGTGTGCTTCCCGTTCAGACGTTGCTTCAGCCTCGCGACTACCTGTCGTCGTTCCTCCTCTACGCAGGGTTAGGCGGGGCTATTCTTGCGATTATTGTCGGAACTGTATTCGGCACTGCGAATCAGTCGCTGACAATGAGTCTCAGTCCATTCACCGGGTTCATGAGCAGCGCCTTCGACGGCATTGGCCCGATGGTGCCAATGTTGTTCTCGACGATATTCTGTGGTGCAGTCTGTGGGCTCCATTCGATGGTTTGCTGTGGTACAACACCAAAACAGCTGAATCACGAATCTGACGCCCGTACCATCGGGTATGGAACTACCCTCGCTGAAGGACTCCTAGCAGTTGTCGCGATTGGCACCGTCGCGGTCATTCCCACAGTTCCGTCTGGAGCGGGAATTCAGTTGGCGCTTCCAAGCTTCGCGAAAGGCGGTGCAATTATCCTCTCTGCGCTTGGTATCCCAGCTGATGTCGGCGCTCCCTTCATGGCACTTGTCCTCTCGGCGTTCGCACTGACGACAGTCGATACCTCGATCCGGCTTGGACGGTATTTCGTCGAGGACATCGTCGACGAGCCGGAGACAAGGCTCGCAGGAAATCGATTTGTTAACGGAAGCGCCCAATCGCTTCTCGCGTATCTGCTTGTAGCAAGTGGCAGCTGGGCGGCTATCTGGCCGTTGTTCGGCGGTGCTGTCCAAGTGTTCGCCGGCCTCTCGATGATTACGGTGGTTGTGTGGCTGCTCAATTGGGACTCGACAAAGGAAGTGCTCAGCCTCACGATCGGCGCCGGATTTGTCCTTACGATGAGTCTCTCGGCACTCGGTTACCTAGCGCTGTCAAGCCTCTGGAAGAAGCTACTCGACCCAGCATGGCTGAATACTGCATCTGTAATCCAGATACTCTCGGTCGTCGTCCAAGTCGTAACCGTTGGAATACTGGGGATTCTCGCGTTCGAAATCGTTCGCGTTGCCTTCGGAACCGTCTCCCAGAAGATCGAGCTTCCATCTAGCAGCCAGGAACCAGGAGACTAATTCAAACTAGATACTCGCTTGGCCGCTCGATGAGACACTGCAGGCATCAGCGGAGGTGGCGACCAATGAGTGACGCCGACCTAACCAGTGTCGTGGACACCCTGGACGACGCGGACGCACCTGTTGCGGAACTCCTCGACCACGTGCAGGCGTTGACCGAGCGTATCGAAGACCTCGAGCAGACTGTTGCCGCAAAGGACGACCGGATTGACGACCTCCAGCAGCGCGTCGACGCAGTAGAGGAACGTGTCGATGAGACGGAGAACGAGATAGAGAACACAGAGGCGCATAGAAAGGCGCTAGCCCGGAAGACGGACGCACGCGACGACCGGATCGAAGAACTCCAAGCACGCGAACTCGAGAAAGGAGCGCACTTGCTCGCCGAGAACGTCGGCGGCTATCACAGACGGCAACGATTGAATCTGACTACAGTTGTATCGTCTGGTTGGACTTGAGATTACTCCTCGTCTGTCTCGACAAGGAGCGTGATGCTTCCGTTGTCCCTGACGGTCACTCGATACGGTGAAACCGTAAATTCGACAACGAGATTCCTCGTGTCGCTATCGACAACTGGGTCACCCATGAGGTTGTCGAGTGCTTCGGGATCGATGGTCTCGTAGAGTACGTCGAGTTCAGTTAGCTTGACCCCCTTGACCGCTGCGAGGGCTCTAACGACCGCCTCGCTCGGGGGTTCGTCGCAAGAAAAGCGTGTGTGCAGTGCGTCGTCAGATATCTCAGGCAGTGAGTCTGCCTCACGATCATCATGCATTCTATCAATTACTCCTACAGTCACGACTGGCAGCGAGTTGGCTGTCGATTGTTTATATGTGGATAACCAAAATTATTTCCGTTGAACGTATCGCCCAGCCAATTCTGTTGACAGAATACTTTTTAGAGACCACTCGCTAACTACGCGTATGAGTTCGACCGCTCCGTCTCCCGACGCTGTTCTCGCGGAACTTGACGGCCTCGGTCCGCCTGGCACGCCGGTAACCACGCCGGAGGTCGCCGAGCAGTTCGACTGTACGAACCGAACCATTTACAATCGACTCGAGACACTCGCCGAGGACGCCATCCTTGAGACGAAGAAGGTCGGCGCTCGCGGACGAGTATGGTGGCGCCCCGTCGACGACGAACCTGCCGAGCACGATCCGGAGGCACCCGTCACCGAGTCGACGTTCCAGCAACTATTCGAGAACGTCCCCGGCCTCTACCTCATCGTGGAGCCTGACGACTACGAGATCGTCGCCGTGAGTGACGCCTACCTGGACGCGACGATGACCGAACGGGCCGAAATCATGGGACAGACGCTGTTCGAGGTCTTTCCCGCCGATCCGGATGACCCGGACCCCGAAGGTCCGCCCCGGTTACAGAGGTCGCTTGAACGGGTGAAAGCAGAGCAAGAAACTGACGTGATGCCGGTGACGTTCTATCCGATCCCCTGCCGCGACTCCGAGCGCAACAAATTCGAGGATCGCTGGTGGAACCCGACGAACACGCCCATAGTCGACGACTCCGGAGACATCAACTACATCATCCACCGCGTTGAGGACGTTACGCCAGTCGTCCGCCAGCTCCAGGCCGACGGCGACGAGGCGGTGCTCGACCGTCTCGATACCCGGGATTCTCACCTCGCGACGGACATCATGCTGCGTGGTCAGGAGTTATACGACGCGAAAGAGGATGCCTTCGAACGTCTGCAAGAGAACGAGGAGCGGCTGAACGCGTTCGTGACAGCGACGTCGGAGGTTGTCTATCGCATGAGCCCCGATTGGACTGAAATGAACGAACTCGACGGTCAGGGATTCATCGCCGATACCGACAAAGCCCGAAGCAATTGGCTCGACGATTACATTCCACCTGACGAGCAGGAACGCGTACAGGACGCCATCACGGAGGCCATTGAGACCAAAAGTACCTTCGAGTTGGAACACCAGGTCCTGCAGGTCGATGGCACCCGGGGCTGGACCCACTCTCGGGCAGTGCCGATGCTGGACGACGACGGCGAGATTACCGAGTGGTTCGGGACGGCGTCGGATATCACTGAGCGCAAGCAGCGGGAAGAGCTGCTGGAGGCGCAAAAAGAGCTCCTGGAACTGATTGCCGCCGGGACGCCACTCGAGGAGTGTCTCTCTGCACTCTGCAGTGCCGTTCCGGAACTTAGTCAGGGCGTTCGAGCCAGTATCATGCTCGCCGACGATGACCGCGACTCGTTCCAGCGGCCTATCGCTCCAGACCTGCACTCATCGTGGGGAGAGGGGCTTGAAGACGCACCAATCAACAACCTCATGATTGGTACATGCGGCGAAGCGGTGTTTCGCGGCAATGGCGTTACCTGCGAGGACATTACCTCCGACGACAGATGGTCTGAGGAGTGGCGTGAACTCTGCGTGGCGAATGACGTGGTTGCTGGCCATTCCGAACCCATCCGGGACGCTGACGGCGCCCCTGTGGGCTCGTTCATGCTCTGCTTCAACGAGCAACGGACTCCAAACGAGTGGGAACACCAATTAGTGGACTTCGCCACCTATATCGCAGGGATCGCAGTTGAGCGCCAGCAGTCGCGGCACGCGCTCAAACAGACCAACGACTCCCTCAAACAACTCAACGACGCAAGCCGCGAACTGATCGGCGTCGATACAGAGGAGATCAGTGATCGCGTCCCGGCACTCGCGCAGGACGTGCTCAACGTCGACTATGTCTCCCTGTGGCGCTACAACGATCAGACTGGCGACGTCTACGAACACGCTCGGCAGGCTGGCCCTGAGATTGATCCGCAGGCAGTCGAATGCTCCGATGCGTTCTCTGAGCAGATCTGGCAGACATTCATCGGCGATGACATCGATATCAACAACAATCTCGACCGTTCAGAGGAGAGGTCTTCGGGATCACTGCTGCAGAGTCGGGTGCTCGTGCCGCTCGGGAGACACGGTGTTATCTGTGCTGGATCGACGAAAACCGGGACGTTCGATGCGCAAACGGTCGACCTCATAGAGACGGTTGCTGCGACCGTTGAAACCGCGTGGGATCGTGCCGCGGGAGAACAGGTACTGGAACAGAAAAACGAGGAGCTAACGCGTCTCGACAATCTCAACACACTTATTCGGGAGATCGATCAGGCGCTCGTCGAAATCGAATCGATCGACGGAATCGATGAAGCTGTCTGTGACCGGCTAGCGAACTCCACGCTCTTCGAATTCGCTTGGATTGGCGAGTTCGACGCCGACGCTGATACAATTGAACCGCGAGCATGGGCGGGCATCGACAGCAGTTCGCTAACCGACCTGACGACAGCGGCCGACGGATCGATGGTCGACAAGAATCCCTTCGTGTCCGCGATTACAACCGAAGAGATTCAGATCGTCGCCGATATCGCCACTGACGTCCGGGCCGCCCCATGGCGTGAGGCTGCACTCGATCTGGGTGCGCGCTCGTGTCTTAGTATCCCGCTTGTGTACGACGAATTCGTCTACGGCATCCTGAACGTCTACAGTGGAACCCCGCAAACCGACGAGCGCGATGCGGATATACTGGCGGAACTCGGCCAGACGATCGCCCACGCAATCCACGCCGTTGAAACCAGAGAAACGCTCCAGACCGACAGCGTCGTCGAACTCTCACTCCGCTCGGAGACGGCGGAGACGCCGCTGTGTCGTCTTTCGCAGACTACCGGCTGTACGATCGAGTTCGAGGAGCTAGTACCAGGAACCAACGGTGATACGACCGTGTTCTTTACGGCGACCGACATCGCTTCTGACGACCTGGTGGCTGCCGGCGAGCAGTCGGTCGCCATCGAGGAACTCCACCATTTTGACAATCGGGAAGACGGGGGCCTGTTCAAAGCCCAGCTGACTGACTCGATACTCGCAACACCAGCTCTCAAACGGGATGCGACAGTGCGGTCGCTCACTATCGACGCGGGGACTGCAACTCTCGTCGTCAATCTGTCCGAGACCGCCAATGTCCGCGCGTTCGTTGATCAACTCCAGGAGTCGATTCTCGATCTCGAACTCCTCGCCCGGCAAACGCAGACGCGTTCCATCGACACAGGACATACGCTCCGGTCGGCGTTCGAGAATCAACTGACCTCTCGCCAACAAGAGATTCTCCAAGTGGCCTACCGGAGCGGCTTCTTCGAGTCACCTCGCATCCAAACAGGGAAGGAACTCTCCGAGATGCTGGACATCTCACAGTCGACGTTCAATTACCACCTTCGCGGCGCCGAACGAAATCTCTTCGAAGTCGTATTCGACCATACCTGAGTCAAAATTCTCTCGCCCGTTGCTATGGCGACCCACTACTGTATGTAGATGATTGCTAGCCAAATACGCTATCGATCGCATACATGCCCGTACAAGGCTGAATTGTGGATATACCCACCGAACATAATGCTAGTTATACCAGTCTACGCTGATAACTATCGCAATAATACGATATATGTCCAGCTTGTCCGTAGATATCCAACATAGGCCCTTTCCCCACGCCCCCTAGAACAGAGGGTATGTCGTCGAACGACATGGAGAACCCCTCAAGAGACGACTCATGGACATATCAGCCCCCTGCTTCAAACGAGAGCACAGCACTTTCCAAGAAGTTCGGCATCCTGACGCAGCGAGCCAGCCGACACATCCTTGTTCACCTTCTTCAGCAAGAGAATCCGATCACGATTGACGACCTCACAGCACACGTCGAAAGAGACATCGATATACTCGGTATTGAGGCTGCTACCGGGACTAAGAACAGGAAAGTAGGTGAGCCAACTCATGGCTGAGGCCGACACGATGCCATCTTCATTGGACAACGTGCTGAATATCGTAGCCAACACGTACCGGCGGCGGCTCCTTGTCGGGCTGCTGGAACACAATTCACTGAATGTCGAAAATCCACAGGTTCTGGCTGACGTTCAATCCGAGGATGAAGACCTTAAGTCTCTCAAAATCCAGATGACGCATACTCACCTGCCAAAGCTGGAAGCGGCAGAATTCATTGTATGGAATCGAGAGGATAATGCGGTACAGAGAGGCCCTCGTTTCGGGGAAATTCGCTCACTGCTGGAGACACTGCAAAATCACGCTGACGAACTCCCAGATAATTGGCTCTAAGCTCTGCATCTCACGTCTTGCTGCAAGCAAGTTTCTATCCGGCCTTCAACAGAAGCGGCTCGCTACGACGATGAGATGCTGGCGTCAATGTCGAATCGCAAGCCAGACGAACTCGCTAGGAAAGTCTGGCGTGAATGTGACGAGACTAGTCGCCAAGAATTGTGATCGAACAAAGGTGGATTTCCAATGTGTTTTAGGTTAGTATAAGGTGCTAACCCTATTGGCCTGTATACCTACGCTGAAATCACAGGTCCGTACATCTCCTGATCACCTCTCCGAAGCGTTACCACGTTCATCCTGATCGGTGAATAAGTCTTCAAGACTCGCGATGAGCGTTTCTGCGAAATCGACCGAGGGTCATAGGGAACGCTAAAAATTCGGACCAACTTCTACCGTCTATTTTACTGCGACTGCAAGGGGGACGCTCTCGACGTCTAACACGTGTTGATTCCCGATGATTTTGTCTTCGAGTCGGTCCATTCGGTCTGCCATCGTCTCGTACAGCTGTTTGCCTTCTCGGGTTGCGTCATCGCGTTTTGCACGGACTTTTGCGTAATGGAGGCGGTTCGAGTGGAAAACGTCCCAGTAGTCGCGGCGCTCACTGCTGTCTCGCCCGACCGTGTGGTAGTTCTTGAGACCCAGTCAGATGTCTGCAGGCGGTGGCGACAGTCGTTTCAGGTGAGTTGGGAGTCGCCGCCCATGCGTCCGGTCACTGCTGCCGGAGATCTCATCAGTTTTCTCGACGATCCAATCCATTCCGTCCTCTGGCGGATAATGCATGTGCTGGCCGTCGTCACAGCTCCGGACTGCCAGCACCCCATCATCGCGAACGTGCTCCCAGAGCAGTGAGAGCCCCGACTCCTGGTTGGCAATATGGTGGAAGAGATAGCTCGCGAACACAATATCGAACTTCCCAAGGTCGGCCTTACCGAGGTTGTTCACGTCCAACCAGCGGTACTCGATGTTCGGCGCTGAATATCGGTCCTTGGCGACCTCCAGAGTATCTTCGGCGTTATCAATCGTAACCACCTCGAATCGGTCGTTATCGTCAAAGCAGATGACGATATCATAGCGGTTAAAGCGGAGGTGATGAATACATCCGATGGCGATAGTTTCTACGAATCTGTTCGGTAAGGACTATATTCAGAGCATTATTCCCGTCGCATGGTCTGCTCACAAACGGGACAGTACCGTTTCAATTCCTCAATGATGCAATCAGATTCTTTCCCGGTCCAACCACATTCTGGGCATTGAACAAGGGTAGTCATTGTCTCTCACTATCGTGCCTCTAGCTTCAATTAGCTTGGTGTACTAGATACAATAATTTTCCGACCGTAGTCGAATCGGATGAAACGGTTCACAAGAATAGAGGGAAAAGAAGCGAGACATCCATTTCCTCTTGCTGCTGTAAACGAGGTATCAATGAGAATATGTTCTATGTCTCTTCAACCGCATCGGCGATCCGCTGGAGCTGGCGGGTAACGTCGCGGACCTCGTCACGGAGTTGGCGAACTTCTTTGACGAGTTCCTCGTTACTGCTACCTTCGCTTGCGCCAGGTGAGCCGCCGGGACCACCGCCGCCCATCATTCCACCCATCATCTGTGCCATGGGATTCCCGCCGCCCATGCCACCCATTCCAGGGCCACCACCGCCACCGAAGGGATCGTTAGGTCGCTCGCTGTCTCCCTCACCTTCCTCACTCCGTTGCTCACGCATTTCTTCGACGCGTTCACGGAATGATTGTTCCTCAGCGTCGTCTTGTGTGGCTGCTGCGTCTTCCGTGTGATCGTCCTGTGTATCAGTATCGTCGTCAGCCATATATTGGTGTCTTCGTCGCTGTGGCAAAAGCCTACCGACTGATACGTATGAATCCGCCGTCAGCATCATACAGTCATGTCTGCCATAGTTGATCTAGTTCACACAGCAGGGTTGTTGGACACGTGCTGTTCGGCTAAGATACGTTTAGTGATTCAGCTGCTAGCCAATTATGATTATTATCGGCGTTAGTAACCGTAATGGACCTTGATATGGCAAGTTCCGATACCGAACGATGTATGTGAATCGAGGTCAAAGGAAAGAGTATGAGTGTTCTCTCGCGGGTCCGGCAGGTTGTGACGACCAGCGAGGAGCCAGATGTGGTGATCGAATGCCGGCAGTGCGGAACAACGCTTGACACCGCACCTGATCGCTGTCCAGCATGTGGCAGTGGCGATATCGTTGCCACCGCTATCAACTAACACGGCCTACTACAGAGTTGACTGATCGTGGTGGCCACCTATGCGGGAAGAGGAAAGTGGAGTTCAGTCCGAGTGATCAGGTCGATAGGTCCACGAGGGTGCGGGACCGTATAGCATCTGCCCCAAACGTCAACTGGTGCACGTGCTGATGGTGACGTATGGCTGAATGCCAGAACTGCGGCGCGTTCGTCACTCAGCAGTTCCAGCGCGTGTTCACTGGCCGCGATGGTGAAGTCCATGGCTGCTTTGAATGCAAACAGAAGGCCGACATCAAAAACGGCGCAGCCAGCCAATCATGACCGATGCCGGCCGTGAATGGCATGACTGGTGATACCGGTAGGTGGGCACGATAGCTGTCCGCGACATCCAGAACTACTCGCGCAAGCTCTAGAGTGAAATTTGATGCACTCCTGGGTGAAAGCGGCGGAATTCGCATGGATCGGTGGACTCAAGGTGCTGTTAGTGAAGTGAAAAATGGAGCGAGACGTCACTATGGAAATTGACGACGAATTACTCTGTTTATTCAGTGCGGACGTCGACGAACAGAACGACTCATATACAGTCACGATCCCGAAACGCGAGGTCGAAAAAGGAGACGTCGACGAAGATGGTGTGTATCGCGTTGCGTTACTCCGGACGACCACACCATCAGACAGCCGTGACCAGGACACACGCGAATCACAGCCAGAAACTGACGATGACTCTGGGCCGCCGGTCGATGTTGGTGACCGGCGGCGTGTCGAAATCGAAGATATCGGCGAGCAAGGCGACGGCATTGCGCGGGTCAAGCGGGGCTACGTAATTATCGTCCCTGAAACCGAACAAGGTGACCATGTCTCTGTCGAGATCACTGAAGTCAAGCCAAATGTGGCATTCAGTGAGGTTGTCGAACAGACCGTCGAAGAACAAGCAGTCGCCGGATAAGCTCTCCCGTCCTACTCGTTTGCTTGTGCTCATTCGGTGAGCCGGAGTTCGCCGTCGACTTCGTAGATTTATAATGGAATAGGATGAGTGCGCCACACAGCAATTGAAACTAGCTCATCAAGCTCCCGTCCACGAAGTACTGGAGGTGTTGAAAGCAGACGATGGATGCGCGTCTGCTTGGGCAAAACGTGACAGGCGGACGTACCTGAAGCAGTCTATTTGTGGGACGATACCACGGCACAATCAAGTACTGAGGGAATTCACAAATCAGTTGTGATCAGACAGAATCGTCTGTCACAAACTACAAAATAATATACTCCCTAGTTCATTACGGTAAATTCACTGGATTAGCTCTCGCTAAGAGAGAACTCGATTACACTACTAAGACGTACAGCAAGCAGTGTTTAAAAAGTCCCGAACTCAGCGTACACTCCTAGCAGAGCGTGTCTTGGGGCGGCCGCAGAAGTGCGTCTGAAAGCAGACGCTGGATGGGCGTCTACTCGGAGACAGTACTGACAGACGGATGTTCCTCGGCTTGGTTGTGCAACGGTGCCACGGCACTACTAGCTGTGGACAAGAGGCCATATACCGATCATGATTAGACAGATCCGAGTGTCAGAAACAGAAAGCGCTACGGTTTAGAATAGAATGGACTAAGGAAACCGCAACAGAACCATGGGCAACTGTCAACCTCGAGCCTACCAGACCTGACTGTCACCCACAGCGTCATCAGACAGGGATAGCACGCCACGACTACATCGAAGGCAAGGTCTCAGCACGGCCGGCTGTCCTACCGCTCGCTGTGCAGATATGGGCAGCGCTATCGGGAGCAGAGTGACACAGCTGGACAGCTGAAATTCGGTGCAGCTCTCGCTCGAATGAATGGCCAACGAAAGGAGACATTGCGACGATCGTCCGTCGTATCTATCCGTTATCGCGAGAACCACTTAAAGGCAGACGGGAAGATGTCAGAACTTCCTTTCAGTAGTCAACACTGCTGGCAGTCGCCGACCATTTTATGTTGGTAGTAGATGAGTTATGGTAATCGAAAGGAGAATAGCGATAGAGAACCGTACGTTCTGTACAATCGTGAGCCAGTCATTAGAAAACCAAGTGACCGCGCTGAACGAGACTCAGCCACCACGGTATGGGCTCCTCCGCAGCTACCACGAGAGTGTCCAGCAGGCACTCGAAGGCTGCTCATGCAACTATCCAACGACAAAGCGGTTAGTGGATATTGTTGACGATCCAGCGATCACGTCCCAGATGCTCGGCAATATCTTATCGTTGCTCGTCGATCTCGACGTAATCGGCGTCCACAGCCAGCGCAACAATAGTAACCGCTACGACCTTACTCAGTACGATTCCGCCCGTATGGATGAGCTTGCGGACCTATTAGCTGCGAATCCAGAGCCGTGACGTCCTCGTAGCGGCGAAATGTCACCGCCAAGAGCAAGACCGAGACCTGTTCAGAGATATCCGGAAGCACGAGAGGAGTCAATCGCCATAATTCTACCTGTTCCAATAAAGATAATAGGGCAGGGAGCGATCACAGATATGGCGCGAATTCTTTCTCTTCTCGGCCTTGCCTGTCTCATGGTTCTCGCCGGCTGTCTCGGCGGATTCGGACTTGGAGGCGGTCAGACTACCACGGCCACTACAACGCAGACACCCGCTATCGAGTCAGCAACGACAACGGCTAGGACGACCACGACGACCCAGACGACCACGATCACGTCGACGGCGACCCCAACCAGCACGACCACGACTCAGACGGAGACGCAGGCGACCACAGCTTCGGTCGCCCGGAACACGTCAGCGCATATCGACCCACCCAGTAAAGGGCAACAATTCAAAGCACGCGTGATCGAGGTGATCGGCCCAGAGACGATCAAAGTCAAGCGCGACACTGGCGAAACAGTTGTCGTCGATCTCGTCGGCATCGAGACGCCGCAGGCGGCCACGAACGCGACACCATCGTTGTTCGAGGGCGTCCCAGACTCGAAGCAGGGGCGGCAGATGCTTGGGAAGTATCACGAGCGAGCGCTCAGTTATACCAAATCGCAACTCCGCCAACAGGTTGTGACGGTTGCGACTGCCCCCCAAGTTGGGAAGACCGATGAGAGCCACCTGCGAGCCTACGTCTACATCGGCGATTTCATGTACAACACTGATTTGCTCCGCATCGGCTCCGCTCGCGTCACAGACAGTGAGTTCAGCAAGCGCCCGCTATTTATGCAGAAGATGCAGACGGCTCAGCAGAAGGGCTACGGTATCTGGAGCACGAATCAAACCCGGTAATCGACTACTTTCAGTTGCCTACAATCATTTTCCTACGTGAGGATTGTAGGGTGAAATATGAGTCGGGGGACAGCCGTGATCGAGTCACTCCAAGATGAGATCGAGGCCGCACTTCACGCACTTCGGCCGGAGAACGAGAACAATGGACACCTCGCCGATGACCTGCTTGCAATCGATTCGGCTCGCCGCCATCTTATTGGTGTGTCTGAAGATGGTGACGCAGTGCTCGTACATGATTTTCGGAAAGAGGCAGTCGTCCGAGTCGTATTCGGCGACGGGCGTCTCGACAGTGGGAAACGCGAGACAGTCGTGGACACCCAGGATGTGAGTCAAATATGGACGACGATTCAGGATCGCGGCCGAGACTCGTTTGCGTGGCTGCATCCCCGCTATCGATGGCTGTTCGCCGGCGAGTATAGTAGGCAGGCGCTGTGAGCTGTGGTTCGCAGAAGGAGTGAGACGGGTTAGTCGAACGTGACGAGCGCCGTATCCAGTAGGTGGACGACATCCGTTGTCGCCGGCGTGGCAGTGACGTGGTCGTCGCTTGTCCGGTCGATTAGCTCGACATCGGCGAGGTGAGGGAGATGACAGTGGGTCAAGCTTGTTACAAGCTGGCCGGAATCGGTAGATGCGCTCGGTATCGGCTCGGCAGCGAGTGTAGATGCGAGTTCGTCGACCGTCTTGGGGTCCTCAGTACGGTCGAGCACCCGGAGTGTGTGGCGGCGTGTGGGGTGGCTGACCGCGCGAAAGATTGTGTCGAGTTCTGAGTGTGTTGTGTGAGTCGTTCGGACGTGCTCGGGGTCGTTGTCGTCTGGGGGGTGGTGACTTCCGGCCATGGGTAGTAGTTGTGGGTGGTCTGCTACTCGGTCACATGCTCTACAGTTGGAGGTGGTGAGACCAGGACCAAAAAACCACCGTCAAATTATATAGATCTCGAGCACGGAATCGGCTGTTCCTGTTTGAAAATTAACGATCGAGAACGGATTACAGCTGCCAACGCCTGCACACGCAACTGCTCGGACTTATGCTGTTGGTCATTGTCTTTTATAGGTAATCATATTATTAGTAGAGGACAGAGCTTTTAAACCGGGCGCGTGCGTTGTGGCATCAGCGAAACGCAAAATCGGTCCGAGCACGAGAACGAGCCGCCCTGATTTTGCGTTGATGAGAGCAAATCATGACCGATCTCACGAATTCCCAGCCACGGCCAGCGCAGTGTCGGCAGACAGACGGCGGTGTAGACGACTCACTTGAGACAGCGATCGTCACACACGTTGCCGCTCAAGAAGACGTTGATCCTACGACGCTCGACCCACTCTATGAGGTGATTGATCCGGACGCACTTGGAGACCTATTTGCGCCGCAGTTCGATGGGGCTTCGCGAACAGATGGTCAAGTGGTATTCGCATACAGCGGCTACCGAGTGACAGTAACGAGTAACGGCGATATTCAGACCACACCGCTCGAGACCCAGTAACATAGGTCGCCGCGATCCACAATACTCATAGCGGAGTCGGGAGACCAGTCAAAAAGAGAGAGACTGCGAGAGCCTAGCATAGCTGGCATCTGCAGCCACAAACTGTGTTCGCTTGGGGTCGAATCGGTGTTATGCATTCGCCGTCAGTCCAGTCGCTCCGAGTTGTCCCCCGTCTTGAAGGCGGTCCTGAAGAAATTGTGTGTGCTCTTTGCTCATCGCTGGTGGGAAACGTAGAGGTTGTGTATCGGGTCCAGGACGGCCTGGCAATGTTCGCAACCATGGAAAAAACGGGCGGTGGGAAAACAGAATTTGTCGGGCTGCGCCATCTTGCGCCAGCTCTCCGAGAATGTGAAAGCCGGATTGAGAAAGTGAAGGGCGTACATCGGCTTGAAACAGTCGCAGCGATCTTCCAAGATGAATAGGTGAGGCTGAACGCTAGCCGAAATTTCGTGAGTGACGCTCGCGCCGTTGACCGTTCTGGATCTGTGCATGCTCGGAGTGATCGCGGTCGCCGGCCTCTCTTCGCTTCCAGGGCTGGTCGCCGCTGTTGCGCTCTGTTTCAATACCACCGGATCGATACGTGGTGGCGACTCTGACCTTGGGAACGCATATCAGGTTTCGCGGCTCTCCCCTCAGACGAAAATCAAAGACGAACCTGATCAACAGCGAACCTATATCCGCCCCCAAACACCGCACAACTCACACCCCAGCGACCACATCACACAGTAACAGCCGTCAAAGAGAACAAAGGGAAGGCCGAACGCGTCAGCGGTCGTCAGTCGTCGGCAGTGTCGGCCAAGAACGCCGTAAGCCACTCGTCGGGCGTGGGGGCAAGCGGTCGCCGGGTTCGATCAGCTGCGATTCTGATGCGATTGCATGCCCGCATGGATGCACGACCATCGTTGAGGGACCTCGGACAGTCGTCGCCGTGACCGCCGCTTTGCAGTGCGGACAACGGTCGGCGGTCATTGGCCGGGACCCTCTTCGACACGCAGGTTTCCGCCGCAGTCGCCGCAACTGTAGTCCTCGGGGTTGCGGACCGTCTTCGAGCGACGATACCGTCCGACCCGGCCGTCACATCCCATGCAGATCAGCCACCACTTCGACGAGGTAAATCGCTGGCAGTGCTGAGAGATGTCGAGGCGGTCGGTCCAACGCGCGAATGTCTCACCGTGGTCCGCCTCGCCAAACTGCCAGTACTGCTAGGCATGGACGAGTTCGTGCCGCACCGTCTTGCTGAACTGCTGCCAGCCAAATTCCTGGTAGGCGTCCCAGGTGAGCCGAATCGTGACCGCTTCAGTGGCTGGGTCGTATTCAGTGACGCCGGCCTGTCGCTGCGCCCGCTCGGAGACCTCCCAGTCGATGGATTCAACAGGGAACTTGGGGAAGTGTTCGGCAGCGACGTCGGCCGCATGCGTTTGCGCTTGGTCAAGCAGAGCCGATCATATCGTCGAAGGAGAAACGGAATAGGATGAGTGGAACGTGAAGGCGAGAATCAATCTTTGAGCGAGTGGCTGCTATGCAGAATTGCTTTGGAATTTTCCTATTAAATAAGCTTGAGGATGGATAAGTTATTCATAGCTGCAAACCGTTTAGAATACCGATCAAGACATGCAAACAAATACCACGGATCGATGCAAGTGGCCACTGACTGTCACCGACAACGACACCCAGCCTCAAGAGATGTATTCAACACACCTTGATTTGGATAATCTCTTCCATGCACTCAGTCGGAGTGACCGCCGCCAAACACTCCGGTATTTGGACCGCCAGGATACCCCCGTCGCTGTCGAGGAACTCGCCGCCGCCCTCGCTGCTGACCAACCAGCCCGTAGCACAGAGCAAGTAACGCTCACACTCACGCACCAACATCTCCCACTACTGGAGAACACAAATCTCGTCGAACGAACGACCCAAGGCCGTGTCATCGCTACTGACGCTGCAGCCGCTGCCATTGATGTGCTCGATACGGTGCACTACTATTTCGAGTAGAGTGCCGGATGATAATCTTCCGTTCGGCATAAATTCTGGCGTAATCGCCTATTACTCAATGGTATAGGGGGACTGCAGGGGAGTATGCAGAGTTCAGCAACGGTAGCCAAGACAGCGACAACTACCTGGTTCAGTACGGAGACAAATACGCCAGGTTCGAATCCGCCGACGCGATACAAGCTGACCGAGTCGTATCCGATCGATCCAGCACAGCCGCCCATACAGGAGGTCATCGACGCTGTATTAGATATGAGCGAACCACCAGGGGGCCAGACCACGCTCACCTTGTACGAGCATATCGATCCGGACGCACTTGCGGACCTCCTCGACGCCAGCAAGGACAAGCAGAGTCATGTGGAAGTCCGATTCCAAGTCGACGGGTATCTGTTCGTTGTCCGCAGCACGAACACAATCCTCGTCTACGAGCCCTTGTAGGCCTCCCAGCAGACGATAGTCCGGAGAACTAACAACAGTGGTATGAGCCGCAGCAACCGGGGTTCATATAATTCATCCTGATAGCGGAAAACAGATTCACTATCCACCGCTAGGTTAGTATAGTATACTAACTATCGTTTTTGCAATATCGTTTCACGTTCCTGGAATAGAAGAGAAGACAGCAAACTAATGTGAGTGAGTACTCTTTCAGTATGGTTCAGCCGTCGTGGTACGTTCTGAGACAGCATGAAGAAGTCTGAACGCAGTTATTCAAGAGATCAATAACCGATCTTGGCTGGGTTACGCCGCTGCGGTCACTATTTTATTCGGGGCTTGCAGTTGGTAATGAGTCTAGAACAAAGGAATCTCGGGTCGTCGTAGAGAAAGTATGTCATCAGAAGCTGTAAACCTCGAAACGGACTTCAACGAAACGCTCGAATCGCTGTTCAATGATGCTGAGACAGTGCTTGTGGTGAATCCGTCACTGGAAGTGTTTCGCACGGTAATGGAGACGGCATTCGAGTTTGACGACGAATTGCCGACGCTGCAAGTACTTGCAACTCCGGATGTGCTTAAAACGGCGGTCGGGGATTTCATTCTGGCCAGCCAGATAGCAGACTTGATCGACCAAGACACGTTGTCGCTGCGGACGACGACTGAGATCGCGCGGAGTTCGCTGTTCGTGAGTGACGAGCAGGTGATGACTGTCGTGCCAGTCGACGGGGGACTGAGTGGCCTAACGTCGACGGATGAGGAGTTCGTCGAGACGGTACAATCAGCGTTTGACGACGACTGGGATGAGGGTGAGGAATTTAGCCTGCGAACGCCACCACTGTCTCGCGTTCGAGACACGCTCAGTGAGGAGTTTGACGAAGAGGTCGAAGCCGACTTCATGATGATGCTGGAAGAGAGGGAGACGATTCCTGGTGAGGATGACGAGCTGGATGAGGTAACGATTGCATTGCTGGTGGGTGCGAACAACGAACTACTCCTCTACGATATCAGTCGGTGGGGTGAGGATGTTGGGCTGGCGAGTAAAGCAACGTTCTCACGGACCAAGACCCATATTGAAGATCGTGGGCTGATCGACACGGAGAAAGTCCCGATCGAGGTTGGACGGCCACGGCTTCGACTACTGTTAGAGCCGGACGATCTGGAGGATGTCGATGCGCTCGCCGAGCAAGTGACTGCAGCATAGCTCTCAGCAGCGCCAGCTGTTCCGTTTGTAGCTGTTGAGTATGAATAGTCAGTTGGAGCGCTCTCGTTTTCACATTGATCAACGGGGTCGCGTGTGACTGCAGTATGTCTACGCAGGGCATCGCCACGGGAATTTGTGGGTTATCGACGTCAGTTGCTGCGTTGTCTGTGGATGGAAGGAGGTGGTGATGCGGTGAGCGCAGGCGGATGGGTAGGTGCTCGTACTTGTGCTCCCGCATCTGCATCTGAGCGCCGCCGCCGGTGTGAGTCACCACGCACCGACGAGGCCGCCCGATGCAATTCATCCATCTGATGGCTCTATATTAGACCCCCAACTTCGTTTCGTTGCGTGAACGTTTTCAACAGTTTTCGCCAACTTGGAGAGCAGCTGCATGCTGTGACCTGCTGCCACTCAATGCGCTTACTCACGGCTGCTTGTTAGTAGCAAATACTAACATCACCGCCAACATGCACTCGTGCTTGGTCGAGCAGTGCCACTAGCGTCGCCGGCACACGACAATTGTCATTCTCGGCATGCAGGATTTACCGGAAAGCGTTGAGCGGAGAACCAATGAGGCTCTCTCGTTATTTTCCGTCCAGTATGTGGGTTCAAGAGTAATTGCCGAGCGTGTCTTGTCGCTTCGTCTCTTGTACTGGAGTAGGTTCGTCGGGGGGCGAACCCTCGTGACGGCGATGACAGAGAGCGTGGAGACATGGGGGCAAGCAGTCCATGCTCCTGTGAGACAGCACCACTTTGCGAATGTCGAGGATCAATCCAACAGCATGGGCGGCCTCGACAATTGCATTCCAACTTGCAAAAAGTAAAATCCTGTTGTGGATGAAATTACTACCAGGGATAGTTCCGTCTCACCTGTAGATCTAGTAGAGAACCAGGCACGGAAGGGATCAAGATGGAAAAGGGCCGTAGAACGGGAAGGACACGACCCATGTTGGCTCTCGTCAGAGGTGACCGTCGGGTAGAAGCCCCATGCTCGAAGGCAATACCCGACATCGTTTCCTAATCACTGTCCGGAAAAATAGCTAGTGGTCGCATGCAAAACTTCCTCGTACCTCCGATGAGTGTAATGGTAGACCGAGTGTAGAGTGAGTTCGAAGAAACGACCGAGGCTACCCAGGACGATGTGGACGACCGTGCTGAGAAAGGGGGCGGCAACGCTCGCGTGCGGGCGTCTATGACGCGGATGATCAATCTCGTGCGGGACTACGATAGCGCCGAGGGAGTCGATGATGAATCGCCGAATCTCGCGGTAGAAGCAAGCGCTAGTCAGGGATGTCTAAAAGCATCTGTTGACAAGCTATATCACGAGAGTGTGAAGCAGGGGATTTGGTGGCCGTCTTGCGGCTACAAAATATCTTATGACTAACTATATGTATAATAGAAATATCCTACTTGTATTATTATTTGATCGTCACTACTGGGGAAACCGATTCTATACTCTTGGCAAATATATTATCTGTAGCAAGGCCTACATTGCGCCACCCATGCCACCCATACCACCCATGCCGCCAGCACCGGAACCGCCAGCTTCATCGCCGCCCTTGTCGGTCGACAGGTCGCCAGCGGAGATGATGTCGTCAATTTGGAGGATAAGGTTAGCCGCTTCCGTCGCACTCGAGACGGCTTGCTCTTTGATATGTGCAGGTTCGACAACCCCTGATTCGAACGTATTCGTGACCTCACCGCTCTCAACATCAAGCCCGGCATGCGTCTCGCCCGCCTCGTGTGCACTCCGGAGTTCAACCAGCGTATCGATGCTATCAAGGCCTGCATTCCCTGCAAGCACCCGCGGGACAAGTTCGAGTGCGTCAGCGAACGCTTCAACTGCCAGTTGCTCACGCCCAGACACACTCTCGGCAGAGTCACGGAGGCGTCGCGCAACTTCGATCTCGATGGCGCTGCCACCCGCAACCGCGCGGCCGTCCGAGACTGTTTGCGCCACTACATCGAGAGCATCCGTAATACCGCGTTCCAGTTCATCAACCACGTGGTCGGTGGAGCCACGCAGGAGCAGCGTTACAGCATGGGCGTTGTCGCCCTCAACGTAGAACAGGTCGTCGGTCGTATTCCGGGAGACACTGCCGCCACCAAGATCAGCCTCGCTCGCGCTTGCAAGGTCGGCGACGATAGGCGCGCCCACCACGTCCGTGAGGAAGGACATATCGCTCTGCTTTACGCTCTCGACTGCGAGGATGCCTTCCTTGGCGAGATAGTGTTGGGCCATGTCATCGATACCGTTCTGGCAGAAGACAACGTTGGCACCGGTCTCGGTGATCTGTTGGACCTTCTCTTTGAGTTGTTGTTCTTCTTGGTCGAGGAAGCTCTGGAGCTGGTCAGGGTCAGTAACTGAGACGTCTGTGTCGGCTTCGGTCTCCTCAATTTCGATGGCCTCGTCAAGGAGGAGGACGTGCGCGTCGTCGACGCTTGCCGGCATCGATTCGTGCACGGGATCGTCGTCAATAACGCCTCCTGTCAATAACTCTGAGTCGCTGGCTGTTCGACCGGTCTGGGACTCGATGTTGATGTGGTCGAGGTCGACTGTCCCGTCGACAGTAACCTGTTGCACTGCGTTAACAACGAGTGCAGCGAGCGCTTCCTTGTTGAGTTCGGCTCCCTTGCCCGTCATCGAGGTTTCGGCTACCTGTCGGAGAAGATCTTCATCGCTTGGGTCGACGCTCCTCGCGATGTCGTCAATCTCCTCTCTGGCCATCTCGCTGGCACGCTGGAAGCCTTTCGTGATGGCAGTCGGGTGAACGTCTTGATCGAGAAGGTCCTCAGCGTTGTTAAGGAGCTCTCCTGCGATAGCGACCGCTGTCGTGGTACCGTCGCCGGCTTCGTCTTCTTGTGTTTCGGCGACCTCAATGATCATCTCGGCCGTAGGGTTGTCGATGTCCATCTCTTGGAGGGTGGTCACCCCGTCATTTGTGATGGTGACGTCGCCTGTGTCTGTGACGAGCATCTTGTCCATGCCCTTCGGGCCAAGGGTTGAGCGAACTGCGTCAGCGACGGCACGAGCCGCATTGATATTGTGATCCTGTGCGTCTTTATCTTTGACGCGCTGGGAGTCTTCGGACATGACGACCATCGGCTGGTCTTGCATTCGATCACTCATGAATCCGTTTTGGTCACTGATTGTGGTTCTATATAAAGGCTTTGTCTGTAGACATGGGTCGCGTTTAGTTAAGGCTGAAGGATGAGGCGGAGCGAATTTCGGCTGGTCAATGGCTGAAATCGCCCGCCTCACT